>NZ_KI542720.1:9336-10907 GCF_000496155.1 Ferroplasma sp. Type II | reverse complement strand
CGTGACCTCCATGGAATATTCCCTTTATAACAGAATACGGTCTCTCACCCCTGGATCTTTTCCTTGTTATCCTGAGATTCCTGCGGATGCTTTCCACTGGCAGCTTGTGTCCCCTGGCAGCCTTATCCATGGCTGCATCTATTCCCCTTCCTTCAACGCCAAAGTAACCCTTGTCCTTGTAATTCACGATGCCAGGAATGGATAGATCGATCTGCGAGTCATGCACTGATGCAGTGGTCGTTGCATAGTTCAGTATCATGTCATTGTCTGAATCCTGTATTGTGTGGAGCTTGTACCCGAAATGGGATCTTTTGTTCTTCACTGTCCAGGTACCGTCCTTGGATCTCCTTGTCTTTGCGTTCTTCCGCTCCTCCTCCCTTGCCTTCTTCTTTTGTTCAATCTCAATTTTCCTTGCAGTCTTTGCCTCCCTCTTTGATGTTTTCTCTTCATTATGATCCGATTCTGAAGGTTCCTTCACCGGGTTCTGATCCAAATAGATTGGTATTGTTCCGTCACCTTTCCTGTGCTTTCCATGGCCTGGATCCGATTCGATGAAAGTGGCGTCCTGAATTGTACCTTTCTTTACTGTAATGCCCTTCTCTTTGAACTGTTTCCATATCTCCTTCCAGATCTTCTTGTCCTTGTGATTATTGGAGAGCCTTTCGCGAAAGAGCCATATGGTTCTTGCATCCGGTACCGATTCAGGATAATCCAGGAAGTTCATGAAATCCAGGCGATTGTGTATCTCCTTCTCAATGGACTCATCAACTATGCCATATATGGACTGAAGGAATAGTATCTTGACCATGAGTATGGGATCATAATTTGACCTTCCACCCTTCTCTGTGTTATTAATATATAAGTCATTGAGTAAAGGCCTGATCCTTTCCCACTCTATGACAGTCTTCATGTCGGAAAGCCTGTCGCCGAATCTTTTCAACTGATCATATTTCTCCCGGAGACCGTAATTCATTATGTCCATGCATATTGATCGCGATTGCATGAATAAAGGTTTCGCTTGCAAACGTAGTAAATTATGGGATAAACTGAATATTTTAAATAAACGTGGTTGAAGAGATGAAATGAAAATCACATTCATAGGATAATAAAGAGAGGGGTTATTAGAAAATCTCAGAAGTGTATTATTATGGGTTATAAATAATTTAGTTCCGCAAATTTTGACTCTTCCGTGGTGTTAAAATTCTTTGAGCGGATAATTTTTCCATTTACCATAACCGATTCTACATTCTCAGGGTTGGCTGAAAACACTATATTATTGACTATATTAGAATCATTATATGGCATTGTATTGTATTTGTTCATGTCAAGTATAACCAGATCGGCAAGGTATCCCTCACGAATTATTCCTATGGGGGATTTTAATGCAATTCCCGCATTTCTGGTGGCCATATCCATGATCTGCTGTGATTTTACAGTGTCGGCTGACCAGCGGTCGTTGTTTATTGATATTGCGGAATATTTCATCTCCTCAAACATGTTCAGAGAGTTGTTGCTTCCTGAGCTGTCGGTTCCTAGAGAGACGTTCACATTATTGGATAACAGTTCTGGTA
>NZ_KI542720.1:1092-9286 GCF_000496155.1 Ferroplasma sp. Type II | reverse complement strand
ATATTGTAGCATTTCCATATTTAAAATTGATCTCTAAACAACATCATATTTTCTATTTCCTCTATTTATATGGCTTAATTCTGGATAGGGAAATCCTGTTAATTTCACATTCTGTCATATAAAATTACGATCATTTCAGGCCTCTGGTATCCCTTGATTTCAGAGATGAAATTCCAGTAGACTGAAACGGCCCCCTGAACATTTATATCTTGATCTCTTTTCAGAGAGGTATTTTATTTCCTCAAAAGTATTCCTACTCTCCTTCAGCATACAGTAGATGTTTTCTACATTGAGGAAGACAACGATTAAGGGTAATATAATTGCAAAATCTACACGAAATAATTAAAAAGGATTAATTATTGATTTCCGGAGCTTTTAGAAGATTTGGCATGGCAATTAACAGTATTACCAATACTATTATGAGTATATAATAGGACAAAAATAATTTATAATTCCTAGTATAATTACTGTTGAAAAGAAAATAAAAACCAGAATCATGTATTTTGAATAATAATGTTTTATGAGATAATCCTTTTTGATCTGATTTTTAACTCTTCTATTATTATATTGGTCTGCCCCCTGAAATCGTGAGCCAAAGTTGTCCTATGGTAACAGGCATATTGATTGAAGCTATGTTTTGTCCATTATAGCAGATATGATATAAAAATTGTGACACACAGTATTCTTTCCGATCCCAGATAAATAAATAACAATATATTCAAGCTGATCCATGGTGTATTGCCAGATAGAACTCATGAAACACTAAAATGGATTTTCGTCAATTTAGTTTACATATCATATTTCACATTAACTGCATTTATCTATAGTACAGTTCTCTTATTTTATCCAGTAAATCTTTATCTCCAGACAGGACAATACCATTTTTAACCATTTCATACACTATCCTTTTCTTTTCCTTACTCATATTATATATTTCATTTATTGTATATAGTCTTGGTTCTATATCAATGGGCATGTCAGGAGCGAGGAAATCTATTATATTCTTCTGTGTTTTATTGATAATTACAATATCTGCATCTGAGAACGGTGAATAATCCTTTTTAGCCAGAGAGCCTATAAGTATGGTAAGTACCGAACCCTTAGCTTCACATCTATTTGCATATTCTTTCAGTTTATCCATGATTAATTTATAATCAAGCTTGTATATTTTTGGAACAGAATTCGAATATTTCTTTTGCATAAGCTATGCACCTCCTCGCATCTTCAATGGAATAATATTCATATGGGGAGCCCTCGGTATAATAATCAGGATATCTGGATCCTATGTATACCCTATCAAGCTCCTTTGATTTTTCTATTGTTTCCTTATTTACAGTAAACTCGTCTAATTGAGACAACATTCTTGATATTGAATGGCTCCATATCTCCTTATTTAATGAATAATAAAGGGCCTTAACCGCCTTTTCCGCACTTTGCTGAGCGGCAAAACAAGCCCATTCATATTTTTCATTTTTCATAGAATCCTGTGATTCCTCTAAATCTCTTCTTGATTGATTTAACCAGTCTAATGGTCTTGATGGCATTATAAGAACATGATTAATTTGTTAATAATTATTTGTATTAAGTTTTATTTACTTCGATAATATTTATTGTATTAAGGTTATAAACCTCGGAGAAAGGAAAAATACATCACTGGGCACTCTCATCTCAGGAATTTGGTGAGGACATTCAAGAGAAGCAGTTAAGGGTCGTGGATCTGATTGTTAACCTGATATGCAACAATCTCATATTCAATAAGAAATCACACAAAAAATAATTATTTATCTTCCTGGATATAATTACCATTGGGAGAACCAAAAAATTTATATGATTCACGAAAATTATTATAATGTATTAGGCGAAAACTATGAAAACATTACGAATAGACAAAAGAGGTCACGTTAAATATATTCAAGAAGCTTCAAAAGCCCGTCTACCTCAGGGAAAGGATAGAAATGTAAAAATGCTAAGAGTTATTGTAAGATATATAGACGAGAACAAGCAACCATCTAAAATTGAGGGCTTAGTTAAGTCGACAACAAGTACAGTAGCTATAAGAAACAATGTCTTCCAAACCTTAGAGCAAATATCTGCTTCTGTCGCAAGCTCTGCAACTGTAAGCATTGAATTTCCCACAGCAGAAGGAACCAATTGATGACGGATACTTGGGAAAAGCCGTTCAGAGAAAAGTATAAGGAGCTTCTCCCTCTTTTTAGTCGGGCACTGGAAAAGGCGGAAAAACTTTCTAAAGATGAGTCACTTAAGAAGTTGTTTCCAGATAATACTCCACGTGTAATTAGCAGAATTAATCTCTAACTCTGGCAATTATGCATAATATGTTTTTAGAATACCTTTATTTTAAGGAATCAAATGCGAATATTTATATACCTACATATTATGTATATACATAATATGACACATCCGGACTGGGTACTGAAATTCAAGAAGAAAGGAACGCTGGTTATGAAGAGGGATGACCGGTACTATCTCTACAGGGTCTCAAGCAAATGGAACCCTGAAATGAAGAGGGCACAGATGAAGACAGGCGAATACCTTGGGAGAATAACACCCGATGGCATCATTGAACCCAAGGCAAAGAGGGTAATGAAACGCTATGAACACATATCTGTAAAAGAATATGGTTCTTCATTCCTCTTACAGCATATATCTGGTGACCTTACAGCATCCCTTAAAAACTATTTTCCTGAATGGAAGGAGGTATTTATATTTGCATGCATGCGCCTTATCCATGTATCCCCAATGAAGAACGTTGATTTCTATTATAGGACATCATTCTTGTCTGAAACAGTAAAGGATGCGCATGTTTCACCAGATGTGTTAGGTGACATGCTGAGGAATATAGGAATAGACAGGAAGTCAGTGGCAGATTTCATGAAATCATTCATGAAGGATGAGAGATACCTTGCAGTGGATCTGACACATGTGCTCTCAATCAGTGAAGGTGTAATATCCGCCACACTTGGGCATGACAGCATGGAGGAATACCTCCCCCAGGTACAGTTGCTCTTCCTGTTTTCACTGGAGCATGATGCACCGGTATATTTCAGGATACTTCCAGGATCAATAAACAGTGTCATGTCACTGAAGATTATAATGGAAGAAACCGGATATAAGAATATAGTCTTAGTGGCTGATACAGGCTTCTATTCCCTGAAGAACATTGAAGCTCTTGAGGCCATGAAAACATTTTTCATAATACCATTAAGGAGGAACTCAAGGCTTATAGATTATTCCATGAAAGGGGAGAAGCACTTCATGTTCCAGGACCATCCCATATTCTATTCAAAATATGAGAGAGATGGAAGAATATTATACACATTCAGGAATGATTTCCTTAAGGCAGAGGAGGAGAAGGACTACCTGAAAAGGCATTCCAGCTCTTCAGGATTCATAAAGATCAACAAGAGAATGGGAACCATATCTGTCATGACAAACCTGAAGGCCTCAGGTGAGATCGTTTATGATATGCTGAAATCACGTGTGGATATAGAGCAGTCATATGACACATTCAAGAATACAATACACGGTGACAGGACATACATGAGGGATGATTACCAGATGCAGGGATGGACGTTTGTGAATTTTATTTCACTGATAATGCATTACAGGATCTATAACCTGCTTAGAAAGCATGGTATTCTCAAGAAATACTCTCCTGAGGATGTAATAGAACATCTACAGCGTGTGAGCATGCTCAAGATCGGTGAAGAATGGAAGATATCTGAAATACCGAAAAAATCTGGGGAAATAATTAGGGCTCTTGAAATACCTATTATGCAAAATAACGGGAGTTAAAGTTTAAATTTATAGACCTCAGAGATATTAATAATAGAATATGATGCAATGCTCGTTATATCGTACAAAAGTGAGGAATCATACTTCATCAGAAATGAGAATGCAGAGAAAAACCTGTCACGAATGGAACTGTCTCCACGCTTAATTTCCTATTGTATAAAATCTCATGGAAATTCTTTACTTTTATTATAGAAGGGAGGACTCCTTTGTTGTTATATTAATATTAATTATGCCATAATAGTGGTAATACAACATATCATTATAATCAAAATATATTATATAATATATGCTTCCAGATTCACTCGTTGGTGATGTTTGATTTTTTGGATTGAAACTCACCGTAAAATCTATATTTTTTCCTGGTGAAATAATTATTGTGCTTACATTATAATTTTTATTGACATTATTATAACTATTATCTTCATATTCTAAGTTTTTATTTTCATAAATATATAAATCCTTAAAATTAGTGATATTTGTAAATTTATATACACAAATCCATGCATCTGTATGAGCTTTCATAGCAGTTAAGGTTGTCACATTATTAGTTATTGTTTGATTATTACTTGTAAGTGATAAGAGTCCTAAGAGTCCTAATAATGTATTATAGCATAAAATAGAGCTTATATTTGTTTCTGAAAAAATTTTATTTGTTATATTGTTGTATACATAACTTGAATTTACAAAATATCCAGACGAATCATAGGAAGTATGATATGGAAATGCCGTATTATTATAACAAATATATGGTGGTACATTTGTAACATTTAATAAATCCTCCTGAGTTATGTTTACGGATGCAAAAGATGGAGTTGCCATGATAAAACATATGAAGAACACAAAAAACGTTACTAATATAGATTTTATCTTCATGTATTTCACATTATCACCAGAACTCTCCTTTAACAAAATTATAAAAGAATAAAAAAATTTAAAAAATTATTTTTACGATATGGTATAAGTTGTGGTTAGTGTCACAGGCGATGTAACAGATCCAGTAAGTTCTATTGAAAGATATATTGGTGTTGTGGGCGTTAATGATATTGCACCGCTCGGGCTGGTTGTCAGAGCCTTTCCAGGAGAACTTGCTGATGCTACATAAGTAGCATAATATACTGTTATTCCCGATGTGCTACTTACTGTTAATGTGACAGTTACGGTACTGCTTGATGATGTATTAATTTCAAGTACATTCAAAAGCTCTATACTTGTATCATTAGCGACTGTTCCCACTGTTATGGTGTTTGTTGAGGTGTTAACCTGACCTTTGTCAGTACCATTTGTCAATGTTATAAAACCCAAAGAATTTGCCGTTTTATAATTTGGTCCCTGAGTCATCAATACAGGATTATTTGCCTGTGTGGTACTAATTGCATAACTCTGGTCAATAACAACCGATGCAAATACAGCTGCAGGTAATAAAGCTACCACTCCTATTGCAAGAATTACATATAATTTTCTTTTATCCATATTCCCATATTATAATGAATTATATAAAGGTTCACTTATAGCTTAATATTGAAAATTGTTGTAAAAATTTTAATAAACTGATATATAATAAATCGTACTTTGTTGTTAGGATGATATCTAAATTACAGTGATAACAATTTTAAACCGGTGTTTATATAGTAATTTTTAATATCGTTCAATTTAAGATGTTTCCAGTAATAAAAATAATATTTAACAGACCCTCTAGAAAAGCTTTTTATCCATAAATGAAAATAATTATGTTGAAGAACGTGATAAAAAATAAAACCATGTATGTTATAAATGAAGAGATATATGATATTTTAATGAGTTTTTGCCTGTTAAAGAATTTATATACAATAATATTTGTTAATATTATAATCGCTATATATGTGTATATAAATATGATACCCGGGTAAAGGGGAGGTGCGGATCTAAGTTTAAAAATGTATGGTGTTAATAAGAATATCATGGATGTAGAAAAAATAAGTATAACTATGTCTTTCTGAAGAAGATATATCAAGGAGAGTATCTCCAGCGAAAAAAGTATTGTTAGTACATAACCAATGAGATAGTTTATTTGATAACCAAAATGAGGAATTAAAAAATAAATATAAATAGGGGCTGAAAGAAGAATCAAAATAATCACAGCAGTAGAAATAGCAGTAATGAGCCCATAAAAAATATGAAAAAATGTGCGGTATTCTTTTTTAAAAAATCTACTTTTGCCTATCATTTGTCTAGTGCCACAGTTTAATAAAAATATTGTCCTCCTTGTTTTTTCATATTCATGAAGAATACGTTCAGATTCATCCTTATCGAACCATGAAAAATTATCAATAGAAGGGTTTTGAACAATGCACATCAAAAATAAATTATCCTTCAGTGAATAATTCACAGGGGAAACAAACCCAGAGTAATCGATTGCGCTCAATAAACCAAGAGAAAAAAATAACTTTTCCTGAGGATATTTTCTCATTATGAGATACAATATTAAAAGTGCAATAGAAATGGATATTATTAACGCTGGCAGAATATGAACGAAATTCCAGTAATTAAATATTATGCGGCGGTAAGCCAATATCGCAAGTTCATTAAATTTATACATAATCACACATTGATAATTTCTAACAACTATTAAATTTTTACTTATCACTTACTCTTTCGAAAGAATTTCAATTAATTTCTGTTTAGATTGATAGGAAGTGGCTTTTTCTTATGCTCTTTTCTTAATATTTTTCCCTTTTCTGTCGCTTTCTTGATAGCTCACGCTATTATCCCCTTATTTTTCATCCTTATCACGCAGATCATGTTATGGCCAAGGCACATGAACATGTTCTTGACCCTCACTCTGGGAACTGTTGTAACGAATACGTGACCTCCATGGAATATTCCCTTTATAACAGAATACGGTCTCTCACCCCTGGATCTTTTCCTTGTTATCCTGAGATTCCTGCGGATGCTTTCCACTGGCAGCTTGTGTCCCCTGGCAGCCTTATCCATGGCTGCATCTATTCCCCTTCCTTCAACGCCAAAGTAACCCTTGTCCTTGTAATTCACGATGCCAGGAATGGATAGATCGATCTGCGAGTCATGCACTGATGCAGTGGTCGTTGCATAGTTCAGTATCATGTCATTGTCTGAATCCTGTATTGTGTGGAGCTTGTACCCGAAATGGGATCTTTTGTTCTTCACTGTCCAGGTACCGTCCTTGGATCTCCTTGTCTTTGCGTTCTTCCGCTCCTCCTCCCTTGCCTTCTTCTTTTGTTCAATCTCAATTTTCCTTGCAGTCTTTGCCTCCCTCTTTGATGTTTTCTCTTCATTATGATCCGATTCTGAAGGTTCCTTCACCGGGTTCTGATCCAAATAGATTGGTATTGTTCCGTCACCTTTCCTGTGCTTTCCATGGCCTGGATCCGATTCGATGAAAGTGGCGTCCTGAATTGTACCTTTCTTTACTGTAATGCCCTTCTCTTTGAACTGTTTCCATATCTCCTTCCAGATCTTCTTGTCCTTGTGATTATTGGAGAGCCTTTCGCGAAAGAGCCATATGGTTCTTGCATCCGGTACCGATTCAGGATAATCCAGGAAGTTCATGAAATCCAGGCGATTGTGTATCTCCTTCTCAATGGACTCATCAACTATGCCATATATGGACTGAAGGAATAGTATCTTGACCATGAGTATGGGATCATAATTTGACCTTCCACCCTTCTCTGTGTTATTAATATATAAGTCATTGAGTAAAGGCCTGATCCTTTCCCACTCTATGACAGTCTTCATGTCGGAAAGCCTGTCGCCGAATCTTTTCAACTGATCATATTTCTCCCGGAGACCGTAATTCATTATGTCCATGCATATTGATCGCGATTGCATGAATAAAGGTTTCGCTTGCAAACGTAGTAAATTATGGGATAAACTGAATATTTTAAATAAACGTGGTTGAAGAGATGAAATGAAAATCACATTCATAGGATAATAAAGAGAGGGGTTATTAGAAAATCTCTCCTTTAACAAAATTATAAAAGAATAAAAAAATTTAAAAAATTATTTTTACGATATGGTATAAGTTGTGGTTAGTGTCACAGGCGATGTAACAGATCCAGTAAGTTCTATTGAAAGATATATTGGTGTTGTGGGCGTTAATGATATTGCACCGCTCGGGCTGGTTGTCAGAGCCTTTCCAGGAGAACTTGCTGATGCTACATAAGTAGCATAATATACTGTTATTCCCGATGTGCTACTTACTGTTAATGTGACAGTTACGGTACTGCTTGATGATGTATTAATTTCAAGTACATTCAAAAGCTCTATACTTGTATCATTAGCGACTGTTCCCACTGTTATGGTGTTTGTTGAGGTGTTAACCTGACCTTTGTCAGTACCATTTGTCAATGTTATAAAACCCAAA
>NZ_KI542720.1:0-1042 GCF_000496155.1 Ferroplasma sp. Type II | reverse complement strand
CATCTAAAATATATAAATTAACCATNTGCGATGCACTGCTATGTATCGCCATTAAATTCCTTGCTACCATATCTTTATCCTCATTATATATGGGAACAAGAACTGCTATTTTTTTTACATGTGATCTTAAAAAAATGTTTGACTTTGGCACTGTATTACTATATTTATATTTGCTCCTCCTGTAAGAAAGCATTAGCGCTAAACTCTGTATTCCGAAAAATAAGGTTGCAAGCCAGAAGTAAAATGAAAATAAAAAGGTTATAATGCTATTTTTATAATGCAATATTATAATAGAGTAACCTAGAGAAAATATGCCGATAAATATGAAAATAATGGACAATAATGTGATTATATTCATTAAAAAAGAATATTTTTTCATATACCCTCACTTATATGATTTAAAAAAGGCATATTCATCAACAGGTTCTTCCTTCTTAGTATAATTATTTACGGCATTAACCTGATTGGTAACTTTTAGCTTATTCTGGTTAACTACGTAATTTACCTTTGATGTGATTTCTATTCCGCTGGAAGTTATGGCAAAATGCATAGGCATAGTATTGTTCAGTGGAACGGGCATTTTAGGTATCATCATTGTCCTATCAATCCCTTTTGTGCTTAATTTATAGTCCAGTTTTATTATGCCAGCTACATAGTTCTCTTCAGAACCATAAACACTTAAATCGGAATTCTGTAAAATGCTTGTTATAATTACTACTACACCTTCCATGGCAAGGCTATTTATAAATAAATTAATATAATCATCATCCGGGATAAGTAATGGCATTACCATATCTATAACCACCCTTTTAATGTTATTTGCCACTATAACTTTTTTTAACCCGGAAATAACTTTTGTGATAAATTCTCTATAATCTGCTTTATTTTTCATATTTTCCAGTTTCAATGATTTTGTCTTGTCAGAAATTTCCATAATTTCTATCATGTCGTTTTTATAGCTCTCATAGAAATTTATATCCATTGTCCTTATATTTTCAACAAATGCCTCAGGAAATGTATCTGTTAAAATAATCAGGCCTTT
>NZ_KI542719.1:17337-18521 GCF_000496155.1 Ferroplasma sp. Type II | reverse complement strand
TGATTCTGGTTTGGATAGTTAATGTTAAACAACTGGAAAGAGATATATAACAGATGATTTATATAAGTATTTAAAGGAGGGGATGTAAGTGTCAGGAAGGGTATATACAGCTGATGAGAAGTACAATATAATAATGGAATCATTCCAGAACCCTAATATCGCAATAGCATCAATATGCAGGGAACATGGAATAGCAGTATCAATGTTCTATAAATGGAAGGAACAGTTCCTTGAGGGTGGAAGAAAGGGGCTTGCAGGCAAGGACCCTGATAAAGCCCTGATGAAAGAGAATGAGGAATTAAAGGAGATAATAGGTGAGATCACCATAGCAAATGAAATATTAAAAAAAAATTACATAAAGAGGAAAAGGTGAGTACAGTGGATGAGATGAATGGAAATGGAATAAGCATTGGAGATGCATGCAAATATTCTGGCATAAACAGGATTACATACTATTACAGGAAGAATAATGATAAAAGTGAGGACAGAAGATACAGCACCAGAATAGGGAATGACATAATAAATAAAATAATAGAACTGTGCAGGGAAAGGGTAACATATGGATATAACAGGATATGGGCACTGTTGAGGAATTCAGGAATACTTATAGCAAGGAAAACAGTATATAAAATAATGAAGAACAACAACCTTTCCCTACCAGTGCATAGCCACAGGGACAGGAAAGAATTAAAGCTTATTGCAGCTGATAAGCCTGAAATGGTTATTGAAACGGATATAACATATATCCCCACAAAGAATGTAATGACATATCTGATGTGCATTAAGGACATATTCTCAAAGGAATGGTATGGCTATAACTATAATACTTCATGCACTGCAAAGGATGCTATCAATGCT
Source organism: Ferroplasma sp. Type II (assembly GCF_000496155.1). NCBI lineage: Archaea > Methanobacteriati > Thermoplasmatota > Thermoplasmata > Thermoplasmatales > Ferroplasmaceae > Ferroplasma > Ferroplasma sp. Type II. The sequence continues at coordinate 17,663 of NZ_KI542719.1, read as the reverse complement.
GTAAATGATGCAATAATCAGGAAGTTCCAGGGCAATGTGCCGGAAGGGATTACATTAAGGACAGACAATGGACCACAGTATATTTCAAGGGAGTTCAATGATTACCTTAAGCTAATGAAGATAAGGCATGAATACATAGAAAGGGAAACACCCACAGAGAACGGAGATATTGAGTCCTTCCACAATTCAATTAAGACAGATTACATATGGGTAAGTGAAATAGACAACTTCAATGAAGGGAAAACAGTAATAGAGAATGCATTCTATGACTATAACAATATAAGGCCACATTCCACACTTGATTATTATTCACCAAAACAGTTCCC
>NZ_KI542719.1:15625-17287 GCF_000496155.1 Ferroplasma sp. Type II | reverse complement strand
TGCCCTTCATTGACGAATATGCTTCCCGGAGACCGTAATCCACTATGCTGCTCATTAAATATACATGCTAATCCCATGAATAAAGCTTTCCACGGTTAATGTGTTAAAACATGCCTGAAATAGGAACTCTACAGAATAATGGATGATGAGAAAAAAAGAATAGGTTTAGAATGCCTGTGATTCTCATAGGGGTTTTTAGGAAAAGTCTTGAGTTAATAATTGCAAATAACGATGAGATGTTCTCTATATATGGTTTTAAGAGTTTCCACGTCCCCTTACATATGATTATGGAAAGTCGAAGAAAATAATGAAACAATACCATACATTACACATGTTCAGAATGAGAATTTCACTCTACAAAACTCATTTCAATGCTAGAATAACATCACAGTACCAGTTTTTTTGGTCTAGAAGACTAGAACCTTCCCGGCCCACAAAGCCCAGTCGCTAAGCTGATCCATAGATCCCCGCTCTATCCCATCGACCAGTTCCTCATCCTTCATCCCTCTCGCGTCCATACAGGTTCCGCAGGCACTGATCTTCACACCCCGCGCTGCCAAACCTTTCAGCATTGTTTCTAAATTATAATACCCCTGTGCCACCTTCTGCGACCTTTTTGCTGCCAGAACAGAATCACCGAAAAGGAAAATGTGTATCGTCTCACTATCCTGTTTCCTCACAATTGCCAGTGCCAGACGAAGTGCATTATAAATCTTTTCGGAGCCATACGGTGGTTCATTCAGAATAAACAATATCTCTTTCATCCTACATCATAACTCCATTCTTATGCTTCAGTTTATGCAACATTAAAACCAGTGCCTCATCCAGTATTTTTCGAATGCAACCTTCTGAACATGCCACATACTGCTAGGTTCCCTGAAGTCTATGAGCGGCTTCGGCTCTTCTAAGAATTTTCCTTCCATAAAAGCGCTCTTTCCATGTCCAGTTTCCAGGAAGCACGCACCATCCCCACCCCATTCTTTCGTTTTCCCGTTTCCTACTATTGTTTTGGCGATATTGTTTGCAACAACCTTTGCCTGGCCATGAGCGAATACCCCTGCCTTTGGGAGATACGGCACATAACCCTTTGGGGTGGGGATCGAAGCAACATCTCCAATCGCAAAGACGCCGGGAAATTTTGTCTCAAGATTTTTCACATTAACCGGAACCCATCCAGTGGAATCGGTCATGCCAGCCTTCACTACCGGCTCCGGTGCTGCATGCGGTGGAACAGAAAAAAGAAGATCATAATCCATGGTGTCACCACTTTCGAAGACAAGATTCTCCTTTCTCACCTCCTTCAGCTTCATTCGTGGAATGTAATTTATCCCTCTTGATCCAAGGAGCTTCAGAACCTTGTCCCCTATTTCAGGACCCACGGAGGGGACTGGATTGGGCTCTGGAGTGTAAAAGTTGATCTGAATATTCCCCCTGGATCCTTTTCTCGAGAAATAATCGTCCAGCAAGAAAGCCACCTCATAGGGAGCAGCAGGGCACTTGAAAGGAAGTCTTGAAATTCCAATGGCGACTGAACCATGATCAAAGTCTGCAACAGCATCCCTAAATGATATAGCGGAATCAAGGTCATAGATATGGTGGGCATATTCTGAAAAACCCGGTACAGCCATTCGGGTTATATCGTGTGCCAAGAGAAATTATCAA
>NZ_KI542719.1:0-15575 GCF_000496155.1 Ferroplasma sp. Type II | reverse complement strand
TTATAGCCGTAAACGTGCACATAACCAAATTTATAATCCCCCTGACTCTCGGTGCAATAAGTGTATTTCTTGTAACGGCTGGAGGAAATATAATAAATGATATAAGCGACCTTGAAACGGATAGGTATAATCATCCAGATAGACCATTGCCTGCAGGAACCATAACTAAAAAATCTGCATATTACCTGGCGCTGTCGTTTTTCATTTTAGGATTTTTAATTTCTATTTTCATATCTCTGCTTATCAGCACAGTAGTTATACTCGCTGAATTGCTTCTTGTCAGCTATGAGTTCAAAACAAAAAAACTTGGTCTGCCCGGAAATATTACAATAAGTCTTCTCATAGGTATGATATTCCTCTATGGGGGTTTTATCACGGACATGCTTTCAAAAATGATTCTGCTCTTCTTCCTGGCATTTTTCTCTAATATGTCCAGAGAAATAATGAAAGATATTGAAGATGTCAAAGGAGATATTGACAGAATCACACTTCCAAAAAGATACGGAATCAAGAATGCAAAAATTGTATCTGCTGCATTTGTGGTTACAACAATTTTTATATCGTTTTTGCCCTATTATTTCCATATACTTTCTATCTATTACCTGTACGCCGTGCTACTTGATGATTTATTATTCGCCCTTACAATCTGGTATTTAAATGCAAATATATCGAGAGGGCAAAAGATTTCGAAGGTGGCAATGATATGGGGCATGATGTGTTTCCTTCTTGGTGGAATATAATTTACCATCAATCTAGAAGAAAGCCAGTGAATTATTGTGTGGATGAATTCTTGGAAAGAAGATTAAATGATATTTATTATGAGGTGAGACCACAAAAATTTAAGGATTTTTTAAAAAATTAAACGTACCTGTGGAGCATATGGAATTCAGGCATGATAAAGATAATACTCAACATTCAAAGGGTTTTATATAAGCCCCTACGTAATTTTTGTTGGTTAAACAGAGAGCCTCCATGTCACGGTAACAGGTGGCTCACAGTTTTATATAATTTCAGATTGGCTAAAGATATTTAAGAAATTAAAATTAGAACGCGGGGAATGGGATTTGAACCCATGCTCTCATTTCGAGAAACAGCTTAGCAGGCTGCCGCCGTACCACTGGGCCATCCCCGCATTTATGCTGGATACCTGTCCTGCAGATCATTAGCAATTTCTTCCAGTATCTCTTCAAAGTTTTCATTTTCCATACTCACAACTTCGCCACTCGGCAAAGTCATGCGGACATAGTATATTTCACCATCTTTAGATATCTCAATATCAGCAAGGCTTTCTCCCATACACCTATAATTATTAGGTATATATTATGTTTTTCAATATTTGGCAATTATTTTTATATGGTATCAAAATCCGATTAGATTTTGATTGATTCAACCCATGCATTCAGATCCTTACTGGATAAGTTATTGTTAATCTCCAGTATCTTCACCAGGGCTATTAGAGCAGGCTTTCTTTCTTTGTCCTTCCCTATTATTGGCTCACATGGGTTGGGCCTTATAAGTTTTCTTGCACTGTCAAGTTCATCCTCTGTTATGGATGTGAATTCTTTAAGAAAATCAATCTTTGAAAGAATATTCTCTATGTAATGCTTATTCTCCACATTGGAAAGAACTGCAGTAAGTGCACCATACTTTCCCATCTCCCTTGCTGTCTGTGATCTTCCAGTCCGCCTGCGTATATGCATCCTTGACCACCTGTGCCCAATCTCCTCTATTCCATTGTGCCTCACAACATTAATTGTTTTGCCGTTCTTTCCTGTTACAGGCGATAGTAGTTCTTTTCTATGGTCCTCTATCCGTTTGCTGAATATTCCAGATATCCTTTTCAGTTCACCACCTGTAAATTCACCCTCTTTTATTATATCAGAGAGTGCATCATCCAGGTCCTTCCCCATTGCATTGATATCCATTGATTCATTTTTGAATCCATGGGAACTCATATCCCTTGATACCCTTAAGGCATTCCTTACAGACTCAAACCATTTCCACGCCCTTACAATGATACGGTATCTCTCCAGTACCACTGTACTGTGTGTGATCCCGATTACTGTTGCATAAATGTCTGTTACAGGCTTAACAATCTTCATATGTGTTGCATTCCACCTTATGATGGATTTTAACATTCCCTCTATCTCCATGCACCTTTTCAGTATTTCAAAATATGGCAATGCAAATGGGTACTTGCTTGGTATGTTCCTTGGATATAATATGTATTCAGAGGCTATTGCTATCCAGAGTTTCTCAGCATATACAATGCCATCACCCTTTTCAGGCAGGTTCACGCCTGATATGGCTGCAAGTGCCTTTGTTGATACCATTGAGGATCGCAGTTCCGCATAGGAGGAGAATATATCCTTTCCCAGTGCCTTGATAAAATGGTAATGGCATATGAGCTGCAGTATGCCCGGGAATACTGCAGACACAGATTCCTTTATTGCAATGCCCATATCCCTCAGTACAGATACCGGGTCTCCGAAGGCATCACTTATGCCCTGGAGAAATGGTGTTATGTATTCTGAACTCTCTGATGGCATTATGCATGCATCCATTGTTATTCCCGTCAATCCGTCCTTTGCCATGAACACAATCTCACTGCCGGATTCTCCTGTTCCGTCAAGATGGAGAATGTATTCCTTCAGTCCCATATCCTCCATGTGCCTTCTGTGCATGCAGTAGAAACGGAGTAGGAATTCTGTGGAGAGATTTGATATCTCTCCTGTGGATATACTGATCCCTATGGATTCAAGGAGTATCTGTATCTCTGAAATCTGGTAGTCCATGAGCCACCGCATTATGCCAGCGGCAATTGTTACCCCTGGATCAAAATCTGAACTGCCCACCAGGGTATTGATGGTGGTTCTGTTTGACTCCTTATGATTCCTGCATACTCTCACATGAATCCTGAGGTCCAGTGGGCCGGACAGTGTCCTGATCGTTCTGGAATGTGTGTTGTATTCCATCATTCTTCTGTTGCATTTTCTGCACCTTTCTGATTCCTGGATAATCTTTTCCTGTACAGTGAAAGGGAAAAGGAGTTTTTTTTAAAGTCATAGAAAAGCCCTATTCTCTCAAGGTTCTCCCTGTTTACATGATTGCCCATCTTCTCAATCATGTCAAAGAGCTCATTTGGTGAAAGATCACCCTGCATCAGCCTTGTAGCTATGTATCCGAAATGCATAACGTTTATGGGAACGTTGTCCGGTGTATTTGGATCGGTACCAAGGCCACGTATATATCTCTGCGTGACCTTTGAACCATCACGTATGCCCTCAACCTCTGCATAATACGTCTTAACACTCCCATCCTTGTTCTTCCGCTTAAATTCCCTGATATATGACATTATGTTGTGATATGTATCACAACTATATTTAACTACGCTTTTCTGAAAACACGATCATTATACATATATGTAAAATCAGGAAAATACTATTCCAGAGAGATAATTCCCCTGAGAAAATGGTTAATAAATATCAGTAAAATCTAATCGGATTTTGATACCATATTTATTTTTGCATTAATTTAACATATTTACTGGCACAAAAATAATATACTTTAATATTTATGGAAATTCTGTAATTTCCGTGAATAATTACATTTTATGAAGATGGAAACAATTCATGGAAATTTTAAAGCATATGCCCCATCTTGTCCTTTTTTGTTTCAAGATAGAATTTGTCAAATTCCGTGGGTTCAATTATCAGTGGTATTCTCTTGTTTATTGTTATTCCGTTGTCCTCCAGATATTTTATTTTTTCAGGATTGTTTGTCATTAACTGTACCGATTTTATTTTAAAATATTTTATTACATCTACAGCAAAATTATAGTGCCTGTTATCCGCAGGGAGCCCCTGCTCAATATTTGCCTCTACAGTATCTTTTCCATTATCCTCAAGGTTGTATGCCCTGATTTTATTTAAAAGACCAATGCCACGCCCCTCCTGCCTTAAATATATTAATATTCCCCGTTCCTGGCTTCCTATAAATTTCAATGATGTGAGGAGCTGGTCCCTACAATCGCACCTCATTGAACCGAATACATCACCTGTAAGGCATTCAGAATGTATCCTAACTGGCACATTTTCCTCTCCTTCGATGTTGCCATGCACCAGAACTGAGTGGTCTTTGTTATCTTCATTTTTAAAAACGTATATTTTAAATGAACCAAATCTGGTAGGTAATTCTGCTTTCGCATAGAATTCAATCATACTAATCAAAAGAAATTACAAAATTCTATAAAAACATATTTAAAATTTTTAACTTAATGCACCTGAAGTTATTCTCCATTTATCAAATAAAATAACAGAACATTTAGTTTATCTCCTCAGCTATTATATATTTGTCCGGTCCCTTGAATATGTATATATTTTTGGAACCTGACAATTCTTTCTCAAGGGAATTCTTGTAGCGGTACGTTTCTTCTGGCTTCATTGAAAATCTGAAGAATACCTTTCCAGCGTCTATATCGTGCAACAATGAAGTGATTTCAAGGTTATTTGAGTAATCGATCACCGAATATTCCTTTCCAGGAAACGATTTTTCAAAGGAATTTCCAGAAAAAATCTGTCGTCGTGAATCCATGTACACAGGTGTCCATTCTGGTTGTACAACAAGATAAAGAAGTTTTGCATATGTGATGGATATATCGGGTACATATATATAGGATCCAGTATGGCCATTATTTTCTACTCTGCTTTTAAAATCTTTCGGCTCACCTGTTATAATTATATTCTCTGGAAGCATTACTGCAGTGCTGATATTTTTTGAAATGGATGGTGAATATAATGTTAATCTATTCAGCGCACCTTTAATTGATATATATTCCCTTTCACCTTTAAGGGGTATGTTTGTCCATTCCATATGTGGAGGAAGATCTAAAGCATAACCAGATATCTTGGGTTTTACATGTAATATTTCCTGTGGATTTGGAGAAAGCTTTGAAAATAATTTCTCTCTTGAATTCACAGGTCTTAATGGATCTGAAAATAAAACATATCCGGAAAAATCATTATTAATGGAAAAAAAATCCTCTCTCAAGAAGGTGGCACTGGAATTATATGGCATACCATTTAGACATGCCATAAGATATCTGTTGCGGTCTATTTCTACACCGGTAACACTCGAATACTCAGAAAGCATTATATCCTGCATTCCAGCACCACTGCCCGCATCTATAATTTTATTTCCTGCCAGTTTTTTTGCCCTGTATTTACCTATTATTTCAGGCGTTGAATACATTGATGAATAATAATCCATAAAAAGATGGTTGTATTTAGAAAATTTGTCTGCAATTTTAATTCTTGATTTTGCAAATTCAAATAAATAATCAAAATTGTTTCTATGAGTTTTCTTTATTGATTCAGGCGAATGCCCCATATGAATCAGTTCCACAATTTCGTTTATTTCATCGTCAATATACTCATAATATTTTTCTGATTCAATGAGTTTATTTAAAAAATTATACAGATTCATTTGATTTCAAACTGGTTTATTGCATCCAGAAGGTCATTCATTTCCATAAGTGCCTGTGAACCATACATCAGTACTGTTACATATCCCGCTTCCATTAGCTCCTTTCTGGTTGCACCTGCCTTTATAGCCTGGTTTACATGGTATGAAATGCACCATCCGCACCTCGCCGCTATACTCAGAGCAAGAGCTATCAATTCTTTTGTTTTTGTATCAAGCGCACCATTTGCCATGGTGGCATCTATGAATTCCATAAAAGCGTCTGTGAATTCATTATTGTCCTTTCCCGATTCCTTAAGTATCCTGTTAACTTCTTGCACTTTTTTTTCTGCATCCATTATTATCGTAGATTTATTACTAATGCCTATTTCAATGTGACTAAAAATATACACATCCGCTTTTGAACCATAATGTTATGATTTTAGTTAACCATGTTAATATTCAACTTTGTAGGTTATTATATGCCTCAAGATTAAACTTCGTGGATATAACGCACCCTCGCGTCATGATTGAAATCAATAAACAATTTCTAAAATTCCATAAAAAATCAGTTGTGACAATTGTGTAAATGGATGAAAATTACCCATATTTCTAAGTTCTCAGAGCTAAATAAACTTTGATTTTTGAACGAAACTAAGGTGTATAGAAATCATTTAATAAATATATTATCCAAATCGATATATTGATTTATTATTATATTCTACTGTTAGCCATGGAAAGAATTATGGCATTGACCACATCTGCCCCAAAAGGCGGATTATCCTACGGTAAAATACATTTACCCATAAATATAGAAGGCAAGGCAAAGATTAAGCCAGTATACACTGGGCTTTGTGGGACAGATAGGGCAGAAATTGCAGGAGGACTGCCATTCACATACAACCCGGTAGGACAGGATTATATGATTATCGGTCACGAGGCTGTATGCCAGGTGCTGGATATAGAAGAAAACAACTTTGGCATCAAATCTGGAGATTATGTGGTTCCGGTTGTAAGGCGTCGAGGATCATGCATAAATTGCAGGATAGGGAGACCTGACAACTGTTCGGACGTAGATCACGATATCCGTGAGGCTGGAATAAGGGGGCTTGATGGTTTTAATGCCGAATATTTTTATGATACACCGGAAAATCTAATTAAGATCAATGAACGGTCAATGTTAAAGGTAAGTGCCCTCACAGAACCTGTCAAAAACGTTATGAAAGCCCTCGAAGTTTTTGAGAAGCTCTCAGAACGCTCCATATTCACTGGTGACGATTCCACATACCTCCTAAAAAACTGCCTTATAATCGGTACAGGTAGTGAAGCTTTTCTATATGCATTTATGGCCAGGGAATACCGCATGAAGGTTTACATGACAAACCGGCACGAACTTGGTGAACAAAAAATGAAAATTATTGATGAAATCAGTGTTTCGTTTTATAACTACATGAAGGATCAAGGCCCGGACAAAGTAGACCTGATAATTGATACCAGTGGTGATCCAGCAACCATAATGCGTTTTGTAAGAAAGTTGAATTATAACGGAGTAGCTATTATGTTCGGCACAAACGGGGCAGCTTCAGACACTCCAATTTCAGGAAACGACATAAACTACATAGTTGAACATAACATTACAATAGGAGGATCGGTTGACGGTTCCAAAAAGCATTATTTGAATGCCATACAACATCTTGAAAAATGGAACTATTCAGAAGGTGGTGCTGTAAATAAGCTTATAACAGGAATTTATGACCCCGACGATACAGGAATATTCATGGAGAAACCATCAGATGAAATCAAATCCATAATAAAGTGGTGAAAATGTTACTGGACGGAAAAGTAGTGGCAAATAAAAAGATGGAAATATTGAAAGGGGAGCTGGAATGCATTGTGGATAAATATAAAATAACCCCTGAATTAAGATTAATTCAGGTTGGTGACGACCCGGCAAGCACAATATACGCAAATTCTAAAATAAAGAGAGGATCCAAACTGGGTATAGACGTCATTCTAGAAAAATTTGGCAAAGCCAGTCCAACAGAATTGATTAAATACATAACAGAGGCAAATGCGAATCCTAAAATAAATGGTGTTATGGTTGAATCACCTTTGCCCGTGGGATTTGATTTCCAGGAAGTAGTGAATAATATAAGTTTTTATAAGGATACCGATGGGATGACATCATACAATCAGGGTAACCTTTATACAAAAAATGAAATGATAGCACCCGCTACAGCAAGAGCGGTAGTCGATATACTGGAATTTTATGAAATCCCTCCGGGAAATGCCTGTATAATAAACCGGTCATCAGTAGTTGGTAGACCCCTGGCAATGCTTTTGCTTAACCGGGATTATACCGTGACATTATGCCACAGCAAAACTAATGAAATTGAAAGAATATCACGGGAAAACGATGTAGTTGTTGTTGCAGTGGGCAAAGCTAATTTCCTTGGCACCAGCTATGTTACAGAAGAATCTACAGTGATAGATGTTGGAATAAATTACGTCGGAAATAAGATATATGGTGATGTAGATTTTCACTCAGTTGGAAACAAAGCGAAAAATATAACGCCTGTACCCGGTGGTGTTGGGGTAGTTACCGCCACAGACATATTTGAAAATTTCCTGAACGGTCTGAAATACCAGGCTGATAAGGGTCTAATCTGATTATCACGTTTCAGGTAAAGCACTGATTTTAAGGTCTGTTTCCATTCCTGTACACCCGGTGAGCCTTGGTGCCTGTATTTTTTGATCCATGATTAAAAGTATTACTTTTTTCATTCACTTTCATTCCCGGTTGTATTTCATGCAATAATTTTCCGGCAGCGCTAGAGGCTATTTCCACACTTCTGGACACCGGATAAAGATCCCATTCATTTTCACCGTGAGCGAGCAGGTTCCTGACATTTAGGGATAACCTGAACATAAGGCTGGTGGGTCTGTCCATAAATTTTGTCGCCCAGTTCAGCAATGAATTTTCAGATCCGGGGAAAGGTTCTCCATTAACATCAATATTAGTCCTGCCAAGCCTGTTGAAGCCTTATATAAAGTTTTAATCTTCTGTAATCGTAATCATTCAGGACAATATCCTTCATACCATATTTCGATATAACAATTCTACTGCCAAGCCATTTAGAATATGCACACCGCATGGCCATTTCCAGTAGAAGATAAAGGTCAAGGGTGGCAAGTTCATTGAATTTTCCAAGATTTATAAGATCATGTGTGTCTTTTTTGAGCTTCTCCAGTTTGGGTGTCAGTACATATTCCATGTTATTTCCACTATCCAGCATCAGTGGAACATTTGCCAGGAAAAATCCCAGTACAATGTCTTTATTGCATTGAAAGTGGGAATAGAATTCTGTGTTCCCAAAAATCATTCTGCCTTCAGAGCATTCAAGCTTTTCCAATGCCGCATTAATAATGATCCTGTCATAATTTTCCGGATACTGGAAAAAATCAAAAACTTGATCCATGATGTAATGTGAGTAAGCGGATTGCATGCTACATTATGTCCAATTATTATTAAAATAATATGAAAATTTCATTTTTATTGTGAAAAGTAAATTATTCTTGAACCCTCAAAATCAAAATCAAATTCTATTTCCCTGAGACCAAGTTCCTGAAGCCTGTGTTTATTCTCTCTGTCTATGATGAATATGAGGAATCCTCCGCCTCCTGCACCGATAAGATTTCCACCATAGGCCCCAAGGCTAAGAGCCTTTGAATAATAATCATCTACCATAGATGTGGAAATTTCTTTATATAATGCTTTCTTCGAATACCAGTTTTTATTTAACAGTTGTCCAAGTTTCTTTATATCCATATCGTAAAGTGCATGGTAAAAATCATTGGTGTACTGTTTCATTCTGCCGTAATCATCAAGGTGTTTTGATATTTCATCCCTGATACCATGGTGAAGACCTGCAGAGTCATGTCCTATTCCAGTGTACAGCAAGGATATATTGTCTTTCAGTTTTTCCAGTTTTTCATAGTTAAGCGTCACAGGATTTACATATACAGAATCATTTTCATTGAATTTCAGCATGTTTATGCCACCGAAGGATGCCATGTACTGATCCTGCATGCCTCCCGGTTCACGCAATATCTTACGTTCTATTTTTATTGCCTCTTCTGCAAGTTGTTCCCTGCTTGCGAATTCCGATTTATACGCATGGAGAGCATTGAGAAGCCCCACAAGGAATGTTGAACTGGATCCCAGTCCTGTCCCAGTTGAAGGTATATCTGAGACGCTCAGTATCTCAATTCCACCGTCTATGTCAAGAAGTTTCATTGCTTCCCTCACACTGGGATGCCTGATTTCGTCAACTGTGTCAACTATTTCGGTGCTAGAATAGGATACTCTTATTCTGTGGTCAAATTTCCTGTTTACAATAATATAAATATACTTATTTATGGCAGCCGAAATTAAAAGCCCACCATAATTCTTGTAGTATTCGGGTATGTCGGTGCCCCCTCCAACTAATCCGATTCTAAGCGGGGTTTTGGTTATAATCATAAGAGGTCAGTCAAAATATTTATAAAAAATTATCTGTGACCTCAATAGTTCACGTCAATAATGGAGCATATCATATGTATAGCCGTTATGTGTATTTCCTGTATTATAGAGGTAAGATCACTGTCAGCATGAAAAACATTTCTGCATATGCCTGAAAGCTTTCCACCAGATTTCCCAGTAAACCCCAGAGTGAATGCACCTATGGAATTTGCCTCTTCGATTGCCTTTACAACATTTGTTGAGTTTCCTGAGGTGCTGATTCCCACAACATAATCCTCTTTTCTGCATAATGCCTGGATCTGCCTTGAGAATATATCCTCATATGAATAGTCGTTTCCTATTGCTGTGAGGGATGAAGTATTGGTTGTCAATGCTATTGCCGGGAGGGCCTTTCTTTCCTTCATGAAATGTCCTGTGAGTTCCGCTACGAAATGCTGTGCATCGGCAGCCGATCCTCCGTTTCCAAAAACAATCAATTTTCCATTGTTTTTAAAAGAATTTAGTATGCCCTCTCCTATTATTTTAATCTGGTTAATATCCATATTCTTCCTGGCCGCAATGCCCTGGTTTTTATATTCCTCCAAATCCATACTGGTAAAATCATATAATATTAATAAATATATGTGTGCATAAAATAAGTAGATGCATTATTTCCGGATATAACAGTTATAACTTTATTTTAGGAAAAATTTTATTATATAATGTAATAAGGATGACAATGTCTTATATATTGTTTCCGAAAAACATTCAGATTAAGGATAACAAAAGCATACATATAGACAGGAACACTGTAAAGGATGAGGAGTCTTTTTCACTTTTGATACCAGAAAACAAATCTGATATGGTAATACAATATCTTAAGACACACAGGGGCTTTGCAAATGCCACTCCAAGCTTTGATCATGGAGAGGATTATGGAATTTCTAAAATTATAAAAGCTCCATGGGAGCTGCATATGAGAGTATATAACGATTCGTATTTTCCAGGATATTCTAAAATGCTGGCTCATATAGAGATAGCAAGAAAATATGTACAGCATCTGAACTTCAAATATGTACAGCCAGTTATATATGAACCATACAGATATTATAAATCTGTTTTTGGCGAATTTATACTCGCATACAGATCCCGATATATGGTTGAGAACATAAGCGAGAACTACTGGTTCCGTCTGATGAATCCTGAATTGCTTATTCCCTGGTCTCCAACTGCCCTGTTAAAAACATCAGTAAATATGGTTTCAGAAAAACTTAAGGAATATTTCGTGAAAGACGAAAAATGATGTGTTTCGTTGATAAATTTTTATAATCCCAAAATTTATATAAATAACATTTATAGACCTTACTAACATGCCTTTATTCATGTATTTTTATCTCTTGTTGATTAGAGGGTTTTAAAAAATATAGTGAAAAATATGAAAGAAAAGCAGAAGTTAGATGGGAGAGATACATACACACCAAGGGGTGTTCCACATGGAAAATCAATCATTATAAAAGGAGAAGAAAAGAAGATGGATATAAGCACAAAGAAGGTCAAACTGGTAAAATTTGGAAAGGGATTGATATTCACTACACAATTCCTCCCCAGGATTCCGCATGGCGCCTCTCTGGGGGTATAAGATGAACCTTAAATTATCATCACTTCCATATTTTCAGCGCTGGTTCGTTGTCGGTGCCATAATTGGTGTGTTCGCTGGCCTGGGCTCGCTGGCATTTTTTTTCGCAATCAGACTTTTTGAAATTATTTTCTTTACACATATTGTGGGTATGTCAATACCACATCCATTAGGTGAAGGGGGATCTGCGGTTTACCATTTTTATGCACTGCGTTATTATCTTATACCCATAGTGGTGGCAACTGGTGGGCTTATTACTGGCTTTATAGTATATACATTTGATCCATCTTCAGAAGGGCATGGAACAGATGCAGCTATACGGGCATTTCATTATAACCATGGAAAAATAAAGCGCAGAACACCACTGGTAAAAACAATAGCCTCTGCCATAACTATAGGGTCAGGTGGAAGTGCGGGCAGGGAAGGGCCCACAGCGCTTATAGCGGCCGGAATAGGGTCCTTTCTGGCCGACATTCTTGGACTCAGCCCCAAGGACAGGAGAATTGCTGTAGCCGTGGGAATCGGCGCAGGAATAGGGACAATATTCAAGGCACCCATTGGGGGGTCTATTCTCGGTGCTGAAATACTCTACAGGCGGGATTTTGAATCCGAGGTGATTTTTCCCTCACTTGTTGCCTCTTCCATAGGTTATTCGATTTTTGCATCGGTTGTAGGTTTTGAACCCATATTTGGATATTATCTTGCCCCCTTCAATGTCCTGAGATTGCCATTTTATGCAGTACTTGGGCTTGTTGCCGGATTATTATCTATACTATACATCCGTACCTTTTACGGAGTCAAGAATATGTTCAAAAAATTCCACATCCCAAATCATTATAAACCCATGATTGGGGGTGCCATAGTTGGAATTATAGCATTGATGTTTCCTGAGATACTGGGAACCGGCTATGGTTGGGTTGAAATTCTGGAACTGGGAAAATTCAATGAGCTGGTTACTTTTGGTGTACCAATTCTTATCATACTCATACTTCTTCCATTTGTCAAGATAATTGTTACATCCTTCACCGTCTCCTCGGGTGGTAGTGGGGGGGTATTTGCCCCAGGGATATTCATAGGAGCATCCCTTGGAGCATTTTTCGGAGTCCTGTTTCACATGGTTTCACCAACAATTGTACCTGTAGTTGCTCCATTTGTTATAATTGGCATGCTGTCATTTTTTGGGGCTGCAGGAAAAGCTCCCCTTGCTGTGATACTAATGGTGGTGGAAATGACTGGAAGCCTGCAATTGCTTCCAGGTGCAATGCTGGCTGTATCCATAGCCTATATAGCATCAGGAACCAAATATTCTATTTACGAATCACAGGTTGAACAGAGGAGGGATTCACCTGCAAACATGGGTGAATATCACACCCCGATGCTCCTGGAAATGAAAGTTTCAAGCCTCAAGATTATTGATAATGTATATGCAGATCTTTATTACACCATATACCGTGCTGATAATATTATGAAGGAAAACGATTTACTGTCGCTCCCTGTGGTTTATCATGAAAAACTGATGGGTGCGGTTTATCTGTATGATATTGTAAACCAGTCGTATGGATATGTTAAGGATTATTATAAATCTGGAATTTCATATGTCAAACTGGACAACAGTGCGGAAAACGCCTGGGAACTTATGATGAAAAACAGGACAAAATGGTGCGCAGTGGTAGATAATGGTAAATTTATGGGTATAATAACACTGGAATCGATTCTGGACAAATATGAAGAAAATGTAAAAATCATAAACATGGGCGATTCAAATTGAAAATTATGTTTAGCTAAACTTCCAACCAAAATATAAATAATATAATTGAGATATAGATTACATGGAACTGAAGATGCCAAGACTCAGACGGATATTTATACTATCATTTATCATAGAACTCGCTGGATTCGCCATAATATCGTCCCTGCCAATACACAATCCTGCACTTTATTCCAGTTTTAAATCCCAGGATCATGCAATAGTTTCCCAGTCATTTTTTCCCATGTGGTTAAGCATATTTCCGCATAACCTCCTTATTGCCACAATAGAATTCATACCTGTAATAGGAATACTCATGTTTGGTTTTTCAATAATATCAACAGCCAGTGTAATTGCAGTGGAAGGAACTGCCACACATATTAATGGCTTTGCAATATTTGCAAGCCTTATGATGTTTCCACATTCCTGGCTGGAACTCCCGGCATATGCTGTTGCCGTAAGCACAAGCGTATACATATTGTATTATCTACTAACTAAGAAACTAAAAACCAATTACATGAAAATCATATATATGTATATCTTTGTCGTAATAGAACTTGCATTTGCTGGAGCAATAGAAACATCTGAAATTATTCTGGAACGATCGCAACATCCATTATATTCTCTCTATATGTGGATACCTGCCGTGCCAATTATAATATTTCTCATATGGCTTTACAGGCGTATGGATTCGGATGAATATAAATCCGGAAAAAAGAAACCTGAGGAACCTGATCTGTATGATTTTAATCAATTTTAAATATTTAAATTATATAATCCTTTATTGAAAGTAGGGTATTTTGGTGAACCAGGGGCATACAGTAACATTGCTGCAATGCGCATGGCCGATGGAGAGTACGTTCCACTGGATTCCGTGAGGGCAGTTTTCATGGCCTTGGAAAACAAAGAAATAGATCTAGGTGTAGTGCCAATTGAAAATTCAATTGAGGGTGCTGTAAACCAAACATATGATTTTCTGTTTAAAATGGATTTTCATATCGTCAAGGAGTATTATCTGCGAATAAAACACTGCCTAATAGGATATCCAGGCACAACAACCCATGATATTAAATATATCCATTCACATCCTCAGGCACTTGCACAGTGTTCTGATTTTATATATTCCAATGGAATAAAGCCCATAAGCGAATATGATACGGCAGGGAGCGTGAATATAATAAAGAATTTTAATGACAGTTCCCATGGTGCTATAGCCAGTGAAATGGCGGCCGAATTAAACGGAATGCATATTATTGAAAGAGATATAGAAAATAATAAGTTTAACTATACAAGATTCTTTTTAATCTCCGCAGCACCAAATAATCCCGAAAATCCATCAAAGGCATCCATTGTGTTTTCCACAGAAAACAAGCCCGGTGCTTTGTATAATGTATTAAAAATATTCAATGAATACGGAATAAATATGACCAAGATCGAATCACGCCCGGTACAATATAATCCATTCAATTATCTGTTCTTCATAGATATCGAAAATAATGAGAATTCAAACATGGCTATGAAAGAAGTAATGAATGTGGTAAATCCATTTAAAATGTTGGGAAATTATAAAATTGCACCAATATTAGAGTATTAGTAAAGTCAACCGCCTCATGCAATGGCACCGAAATTTTAACATTTGCAGTCTGGAATTTTTATTTCGCAAGACAGGCTATGAAAGCGGGTGAAACATTATTAGTTGTTAAATCAATAAACAAGAAATGTATTATCAATTATGAGGGGCAATATGTGTCCTATGCTGGTAAGGACCTTGGTGTTTGGATAAATTGATGGATAAAGGGATGACTGTTTCTTCTTTGGAATTAATTTCATGAGATTTCTCATGAAATGGACATGGCATTACTGCCATGCAGCACTTAAAAAGGATCTTGCACCCGATTCCTGTATCCCCCTGTGGCCATCTGATATTACCAGTTCAACACCATTGAGACCTCTCTCCTTAAGATCATCAAAGAAGGATTCCCATCCAACTTCAGTTTCTGAGTCATATAAATGTGCACTGAGGATCTCCCTTCTTCCTTCAGAATCTATGCCAATGCATACATACAGTGCTTTGTTTCCATATCTGCCATCTTCTCTTATCTTGAAGTATGTTGCATCTATGTATATGAATTTCATCGGTCTGTCTATTCTCCTTTCAAGGAACGATTTCACTCTTGCATCAAGTTCTGATGCAAGTGCTGGTACATATGATGCTGATATGTTCTCTACAC
>NZ_KI542718.1:21343-22341 GCF_000496155.1 Ferroplasma sp. Type II | reverse complement strand
AGCAGATAATGAATTTACCAGTTTTTCTGCAGAATTGTCAATCTATTCCTTCATTGTTCCAGAAACAATATGAGCAACTTGATTTCCAAAACTAACCCATTTCTTCTTGGTTTTATCTGTTCTCTTAGTTTCTAACCTCGACATTGAATCTTCATAGAGTTTATTGGAATGTGTTTTTTGCAAGGTTTTTCTTAATTTTTCGGTTAAGGTATTTGATTTTAGGTCATTAAACAGAGCAATTACTTTTTTACCATCTATTTTAACATTAAACATTGAAAACAAATCAGTTATATCCTGATCTCGACCAGATTGAAGCTTCAATGCCCAAAGTGCTTCGGGACTGGCAATTGGAATTTTATTTTTTGTTCCACCAGTTAGAGTGATGAGACGAAGGTTTCTATGATCCATACTAATCCGAGGTTCAGGAATATCTACCCGTGCTTCCCTATCCCTCACATAACCCACAAGCACATCTAGAGTTATCTCTTCTGTTCTGTACCTGAGTACTTTGCCTTCATAATTCTGTGGATTTGGAATTGAAGAGTTTTCCAATTCTAAGTTCTGGGCATTAATAAAATCTTCCAGTTTTCCTAGGGCACCATTTGGGATAACAATATCAACATCATTAGAGTATCTTGGTACTCCGTACGCAGCTATTGCATATCCGCCGATTAAGACACCCCCAAGTTCCCAAGGCCATTCATCTAAAAGACCGAGGACTTTCCTTTCCCTACTAACTGGATCAGTACCCAATGAGTTCACTTGCTCCTGCATAAAGTCCTGGGTGATTCTTGATTATCCTGAGAACTTCATCCTTAGGAATTACACGCTCACCTGCAACTAACGTCCACTTAATCCTGGAAACGGCCTCCAAGATAACGAAACTTCCTACCCTTTTTTTTCCAGAGGATGAAACCCCTGATCTCATGAGATATCTCTTCCACTCCTCTATTTCAGACTTGTGAACTCGGAGATGAAATACACGTAGATATGAATTC
>NZ_KI542718.1:0-20961 GCF_000496155.1 Ferroplasma sp. Type II | reverse complement strand
CATTCTTTTTTATCTTTGTCTCTCTGTATATTTTAGAATTCTCAAAGTATTTCTGCCTTGTTATGTAGTCAAATTCATTGAATATATTTTTAGATATGTGTGTAAAATAATATAAGCCGCATTTTGTATGTATTATTTCAGTCCTTGTTGCTTCCATAACCCACCTCAACTGAATGATTCCTTCTCTTTGAATACATCTTCATGGAATAGCAGTGGATCATTGATATTATCTCTTCAAACACCTCTTCTGAATCAAGCTTCGTGCTGCCAATCTCTGAAATAATAACTATCTCTGTTCGGTACTTCCGGAAGAGGTAACTGAATAATTCGAATCCTACCCTGCTCAATCGATCCTTATACGTTATGACTACCTTTTCAACTTTATTGTTCATGATCTCATCAAGCATCTCGAAGAATCCTTTCCTTTTCTCGAATGAGATGCCTGAAGCTATATCCGAATATATTGCGTTTATGGTGTAACCGTTCATGAAGCACCACTGCTTCATCTGATCAATCTGGTTCTGCAGGTCATTCTTTTGCTTATGTGTAGATACCCTTGCGTAGAGAACTGTCTTTCTTTTTACATTCTTGTTGAGTATCTTGTAAACATCCTCTTCGTTGTAATCATACCGCTTGTTAGGCATCACAGTGTACCTGATCCTGCCATCATGTGCATAGACATGAAGCGTCTTTCTGGATATCTGTAACAGGTTCAGGACTTCTTCAGCTTTCATTTCAATAACATATATATTATATGTATATAATGTTATCGTTATCATAGACTATGTAGGAAGTCAATAGAATAAAATGTACAAAAAATATACAAAATATTGACAATATTCTACATCATATGACAAAGTATGACATAAATATTTAAATATTGCAAATTATTTAATATATTTGAGCAAAAATTTAAATATAATTTACATATTATTTCCTATGGGATTACAGGAGGTAATATAAGATGGCAATACTTGGAGTAGATTTAGGATATGGAGATACGAAATTGGTCACCGAAGACAATAAAAAAGCAAAATTTCCATCCAGATGGATGCCAGCAGAATCTAGAAACTGGGGAATTGGTGGAAACATACCAATAATATCAATAAATGACGGAGAAACTTTTGTATTCGGAGAAGATGCCACAGGAACTAACTTAAGAGAACCACAGGGAGATGGAAGGCTTACTGACCCCAATGCAATGCAACTTCTGGCCGGTGCATTATGGAAAAGTGGAATTGGAAAAGCAGCCCAAAAAACAGATGTTATACTGGCTAGCGGAACACAGCTAACCAGTTTTGATAAGGAAATTGTTGCTGCAAACGAGCTTTTAGAAGGAAAAGATCTAAAAATAAAGTCCGCAGATGGCAAGGAACAGAAATTCCATATATCCAAATTAATTATGAGACCTCAGGGTGTGGGTGCCGCTATTTATTTATTAAATCAGGGGCTCTTAAAGAAACAGTATGGAAATGGCGTTGTGATAGATATTGGATTCAAAACCACTGATGTACTAACGCTCAATTTAAAAAACCTTGAACCAATAGTAGAGCAGTCTTTCAGTATACAGGCGGGA
This sequence comes from Ferroplasma sp. Type II, assembly GCF_000496155.1. Lineage (NCBI taxonomy): Archaea > Methanobacteriati > Thermoplasmatota > Thermoplasmata > Thermoplasmatales > Ferroplasmaceae > Ferroplasma > Ferroplasma sp. Type II. The sequence continues at coordinate 19,385 of NZ_KI542718.1, read as the reverse complement.
ATAGGAGATGTTGTTTCAGGCATAAGTAAAGCTATTGGCAAAGAAACGGGTTTTATTGTCCCTGCCGATGTAGCCAGAGATTCCATAGGGAAAAAAGTAACCTTTAAACAAAGTAAAATAGGTGGTCCAGAGGTCTCCGAACCATTGTTAGCCGAACTGGCACAGAAGATAATTGATGAAATGAGGGAAAATCTCAGGGAAGACCTTGACAGGATTACCGAATTGATCCCGGTGGGTGGAGGTTCTGTCCTTATTGGGGATAAATTAGAAGATATAGCTCCGGGTCACATGATAAAGGTTCCGCCAGAAGATATGCAATTTGCAAATGTTTTAGGGTACAATATAGCGGCATCTGAAAATCATTAATTCCCGGTTGCAGATTTTAAATAATTTAAATAATAATATTTATAAATGATGAAATACTTAATTATATAGATGACGCGTGTAGGAATATATACTCACGATTTCAAATTTTACCATGATGTTATAAGGGATCTCAAAAGATGGAATCTGCCGTTTTTCAGCATCACTGATCTTTATTCAATACCTGCTGACATAAATGTTATAATAAGTTCTGAAAGAGATCAATTTACCCTCCCAGGACAGGTAAAGGCAACTACATCAATTGAGGGAATAAGGAGAAGTTTACCTGTGCTTCTTAATAAGGACCAATTTACCAGGATCATAATAGGCATAGATCCCGGCCCAAGGCCTGGAATTGCTGTTATGGCAGATAATGTGCTTATGGAGGCGTGGGAATGCCCCAGTATCTGTGGAGTTAAAAAAGATGTAATAGAAATAGTTGAAAACTATGATTATGAGTACATAATGATAAAAATTGGGAATGGTGATCGCCCCAACAGGGACCTAATAATAAAACAATTAAGGAATATAGCTCCCATGGTCATAGTAAACGAAGAGAATACAAGCACACCACATAAAATTCATGACAATGCACTGTCTGCTGCAAGGATCTCCTTAATAGACGACAGGTATGACATATCAAGAACTCCCATAAAATTTAGCAGAAAAAACATATATGAAAAGGAGTTTATAACTCTCCACTCACTAATTTAGATTATTTTGCTTTTTGCACCTTTTGCACCTTTTGTGCCTTTTTAGACGACTTTGACCTTTTCCATTTTGGAACCTTTACTGTGTTACGTTTACTGCTTGCTAATACAAGGAATACCGCAAATGCAACTGCCACAGCCGCAATGTAATATATCCAGTCATAATTAGGCTTATGCCCGTAATAGAATGTAACCGTACTTTTTCCTGCAATTGTAATCACCGGATTATTGGTTGTTACAGTAAGTGTATCCTTGCCCTTATATACTAAGGCTGCTGGCACAGTAATATTGTCTTTGTATGTTGAATTTGCTCCTATCTCATTTATATGGCTTACTCCTATCACAACAGAAGATGCGCCATGGGAAATTGTATAGGTCACTGTTATGTTCTTTATGGGCACAGGGTCTGTGTTATTAATTGTGGAATTAAATGTGATGGGCGCACTCACATTAATTGAGGAGATAGAATAGACACGACTTACTCTAAAACCAGTTGAATTATTTACAGCACTTGCGTTGATATATCCATGAATATTTTCTGACTCTGATGGTGCCGTTACTGATATGGAAAATGTTCCATTAGTTGAGTGATGATTATAATAGGAAAGTGGTGATAAGCCGGTATCGTTTACAGCTCCCAGGTAGGCTGATACTGAGTAGTTATGGTATCCGGGGCTCTCGGTTACATTCAATTGGAAAGTTTGGTTTTCGTATACGTCACTCGGCTCATGAATGGTAGCCGAAAATGTAGAAGAGGAGGCACTGGGAGATGCATTTGGCATATTATAGCTCAAAGAGGCTACGCCTGATAATGCAATTAAAGCGAATATTGTAAAGAATGTGATTAATAATTTATATTTCATCTGGTTTACCTCTTTTTCTTTGATCTGATTGAAGATCCAATTATGCCTGCAAGCAGTGCTGCTATTATTATTCCTATGCCTATGTATATTGTCATTGCTGGATTGGCATTATAATTATTTATTATATTATTTCCGGATGATCCTGCTCCTATGCTAGCAGATGGCAATACAGGTGTTATGGTTTTATTCATATATGTATTTGTTCCATTTATGGTGGCGTTTGTTTCAAGATCTACTGGCACAGAGTGCAAGGTTTTTCCATGTACCCCATATGCATATATATATAGCGTTACTGTTTGCCCTGTGGTGAGTGTTATATTTGTAATATTTTTGCCACTATTGGTTATATATGTCATGATATCATAGTTTTTCATTAGTTTTGCAGCATTTGAAATATTCAAATACACTGTTATTGCAGTATTATTTGTGTTTTTAACCGTAACCGGTATCATATTTATGGTGCCATTTACCTCTGCATATTTAGAATATGAAACATTATAACTTTCACCAGCCATGACGTTAACTGTAATATGCCCCAGATACTGGGATGTGCCATTTACCATGGCCATTACCGGTATGGAGTTGTTTCCAGCTGGTGCAATGGGAATTGTTGTATTCACCGCCACAGATCTGTAACCTCCCACAGGTATTGTGATGTTATTAGGGCTGAAAGTTAAGTTCCATGTTGAATTGCCAGAGTACATGTGTAGTGTGTCATTGGTATCTCCCCTGTTATAAATTGTTACGCTTGTTTTAACATTTTCACCTATATAGCCTGTAACCGATGGATCCGCAAGGACATATTTTGAGATGATATCTTTGTGCAATGCTAGAGTCTCTGTAAGAGTGCTGTTCAGGAATTCAGTCTGCGATGCCGAGTAATTGACATACATTCCATTATGGACCGTTGTATTAGTGAGTGTAAATGCATATGTCTCATTGGCAGGAAGTATGAAACCATTTGTGTCTGCCTGTGAAGTTGTATACATTGATGGTGCAATCACAGAACCACCTGTAACTGTTAAGTTTGTGGGTACTGGTTTGCTGTTGTTTGTACCTGTAAGGGTTACTGTATAGGCTGGCGTCAGAGACACATTATATGTAAGATTTTTGAAAGGCTGCAATGTCACATTCTGGAAATATGCATACTCTTTCCCACCAGATGTGTAATTAGCGTATATACCATATGTTCCGGGAACCAATTTTGCCAAACTATAAGACCCTGACGAGGATGTTGTGCTGGCTACCTTCTTTCCATCTTTGGTAATCATTACATTGGCACCAGATACACCGGTTTCCTTAGAGTAATATATAACATTGCCTGATATTTTGTCGTATACTTCGGTTGGTGTGAGTTTAACTGTAATATTATGCATTGTAGAGCTTGGTGTAACAGTATTTGAGGTGGTGTTAACATAGGTAAACGCCCCAGTTGAATTGGTGAAATTACCGCTTGATGTTATGGTGAAATCAAGAGAGGGCAATAGTATTGTAAGGTTTTTGCTTACACTGGTAGTGATTTCTTTGCTTCCATTTTTTATGTGGTACGATGCAGGTATGCTAAGGTTATTTGTTATGCTGAGTTTATAGCCGGTATGATATACTGGTGAGATGCTCATATTATGATTCACAGTTATAATACTCATATTCGCCAATGTAGCATTTGCTGAATATAAGGTATAGTTCCCGGCTGGAATATGATCCAGCCCAACGTTTACGCCTGTAGAATTAAACAATGTTGTTCCTGAATTTGTGATAGTGCTGTTTACATTTTTTACCGTGAAGTATAGCTTAGAATCCTTTACAAATGATTGTGCAGCAGTACTATTGGCTACGGTTCCCGTAAGTACCGGGGTTATATACGCACTCTTGTTCGATATCTGTGTGTAGTATACGCCCATAGCTATTTCCTTGCTGGCAGCACCTTTTGTCATATTTAAGGTATATTTATTATAAAGCCCTGTGAGCGTAATTGTGCCATTGTAATTCACAAGCTTTGAGTCATTATACACAGTCATCGACACTGATACCAATTTCTGCTTGGCATAATATATAGGATGTATAATCGAGAACCGTATTATTGTAATAGTAGGGTGATTGTATGCCCACTGAGCTAGTGTTATATCCATAAACAGTTGCTGATCCACCATTGATCTCTGCATAGAAGTATGGAGTTGAGCCGCTGTATACTAGCATTATTCCCTGGCTTACATATCCTATAGTGTTATTTGTCGACGTTGTTATTGAATGCTTATATGAATCATTTAGATTGATGGATATATTTATAGCAGATGTAGATGGGGATATATTGAATCCTGCCATTGTCGTTCCATTAACTGTTCCTGTTCCGGAGAATGAGTAGCTTGCCTGTGGAAGATACACTGTAAGCGGCACGCTGGAATTTGCATAGCTGTAATCAAGCAAGGTATAATTCTGGGTTGATGAGCCTGTAGCCATTATTTCATATGTGCCGCTGTAGTTCTTTGTTCCATTCATAGTGGATCTTATTGTATATTTTACTGACGTAGAATATGATATGTTTTGAACAGTATTCTTTGTTACGTTAATAGTCTTGACAAACACTCCACTGCTCGTATTGGAATATATGGTGTAAATTCCGTAGGGCACTGTGAAATTATATGCTCCGGTGGCATTTGCTGTAACGTTATGTATATCCGAGGTGATGCCATCGAAATAGAACGATATTGTTGAGTTTGGTGTTGCCCCACTTCCCGAAATCGTTCCGCTTAATTCAGGTGTCAGTGATGCCGATCGGGATTTTCCCCATCCCGAAACAGTAACGATAGATTTATCCTCGGATCCATTTGCCTTAATAGTGGCATTATATGTACCGGGATATACGCCGAATGTATAGGAGCCTGATGAGGATGTCACTCCAGTGAGTTTGTAATTGCCAGAAGTACTGTTCAGATACACAGTATATCCGGAGAGCCCCAAACCATTTATAGATGCTGAAACATTGATCCTGTCCATTTTAATCGCAAGATTCTGCAATTGCTGGGCATTCCCTGTCACCTGTATACTGGTAAAGTTTGTGTATGTTTTGCCATTTGATCTGACAGTTACATTATACCCATAGGGTATAACACTGCTCATGGAATAAACGCCATTTATTATGGGGACTGTCCTGCTTATTCCATATTTCGCGTCTGTGAATGTAATGTTTCCAGAGTTTACTGCAACTGCTGAAGTCCCATTGTTTAGTGTTACATGTCCGTATACGGTATTTCTTTTCATCTGTATATTATGGGTTATATTGTAATTGCCTATTCTGTTTCCCTGGCTCTGTGATACTGTAACAGATTGCGTATTTATGACGTTTGGTCCAGTCAATGTATTGGAACTGACACTACCAGTGGAAAATACGAGGGTGTCATTTCCCGGCAGGCCTGTTATTGAATAATAACCTGTGCTGTTTGTTGTAACAACATCATGTGGAATTCCATACTGATCTTGTATTGTGACATGAACGCCAGCCATGCCTACCCCGTTGGCACTTGTAACCCTTCCATGTATTACAGCCCCAGGATAGTATTGAATGATTGGGTCTTCCTGCCCTAATAAACTTGGGGGAAGGAGCACTTCGGTGCCGTTGTTCTCCTGCTGGTATTTATATGCGGTCTGAATGGGAATGAGTTTCCAGCCAGGTGTGGTGGAATTTGCATTCTTATGTGGATTATATTCTGATGCATAGTATGTCAATTCAAAATTGCTCATATTGAATGCAGGGTATACGTGTGTGACATTTGAAATATCTGATTCCGGGAATCCGTATATGGCCTTGTATATTGTAGTGTTATAGAATGCAGATGTATAGTTAAGCAGATAATTAGTTACTGTGGCTCCCTGTGGAAGTTTGTTTAAGGTGTACCTCGCTCCTGTGCTTGTTATAGCTACAACATTATAGTAATTTGTGGGAACAACCTCTCCTTGAGCTGTGTATGATGGTGTATCTGTTAAATAGGCAGGTGCATAGAATATTCCGGGATTTGAACCAGAAAATGGATATAGCCCATGGTTAACCTGTACGTATGATATGGATGATCCTGTAACTTTTTCCAGGGCTCCATATGCTGATATCAATGTTGTTAAATTATAATGTATTGACAGCTGCCCCATTATAAGTGCATGCCTTGCATTATATGAAGTTGTGACATTTATCTGATGGCTTCCGTATGCTGCCTCTGAGAGAAGAGGTGTGTACTTAGAGCTTAATGGGTTGCCGTACATACTCGCAATTGTGTTTGTCTCGTTGGCTCCAAAATATTTATCCATTGTAGCTGTGATACTTGCATTAAAATGCCCATTGGAATAACCTCCGGGGGTTTCAAGCACTCTTGAAATGAATAAAGATATTTCCTGGCTTTGATTCTGTGCGAGGAGCATCTGCCCGGCACTTGCTATTCCCTGCTGAAAATCATCAGCAACAGTGGGATGCCGTCCCTGCTGTAACTCCTGGAATCCGTAATCCCACCATGATACGTATGCAGGGCGATTCTGTATGGATTCATTTGTGTTTTGTGTCGCAAGCCACTGGAAAGATGCTGATAGTGGCTGTGTTTTGTTCTCTATTGCAAGACCATAGTTCCCGAATGGGTTATTTGGCCGAAATCCCTTGGGTAGGGTTGAATTTAATATATGGTTATAGGATGCGGCGTTGTTTTCAGGGACTGCTGCTGAAAATGCGCCCATGCCAGAAGGTATAATTAAAATTAATACTACTATTACTGCGAAACCTACTGTTACCCCGCTTATGTTCTTGCGAAGCGATTTTCTGCCAGATACATGCCTGGATTTTTTTGTTGCCTCATTATGCCTTATTATGTTTACAAAGTACATTATCAGGCCACCGCCAAGTATCGCATATGCAGGCGCTGCAGTAATATTGAATCTTGCTGCCTCAAAACTCATGAAAATTGAGAATATGGCAAATATAATAACAAGCAGCACGCCTTCCTTCTTTTCCTTAAGGAAGCGGTAAATAATATAGGGTACACCGGCAATTCCAAGGAGAAATAGTCCTGGGCCGAAATCAGATATGTACTGGCCAAGAGGTGGAGCCGCTGCCTCAGCAATCGTTGAGTAGACCCTGGATTTTACAAAATATCCATCTCCGGTTAGTAATTCTTTTAATATGGCTGGATTGGTTTTACCTATAATGAAAAGGGCTCCTATGGTAACAAGAACAAGTGCCGGTATAGTGATTATCCATGGCTTTCTTGCCACAATATTTATCAAAATGCCAAACCCAACGATCATTAAACCCATTGCCAGGGGCGGCAGAAACCATGCATGAATCATTGCTGTGATATCATAATAGTAAAATCCTATTGGAAAAGATGCTGCCACATAGATAACTGTGATATAAGTAAGGTATCCAGTTGGCTTCTTGGTAAACAGGTTATAGAGAAGCTGGACTGCAACATAGATTAACAATATAACTTCTATGTAAGGGAATCCCTGCCAGAATACTATTAGCCCCCCAAGGGAGACGGCAGACATCAATGCGTATATCGTTGTTATTTTATTTTCCTCATAATAGGCTTTAATTGAGCTGAAATATGACCTTGCATCGGTAATCTTCTTGATTATAACACCTTTCTTTGCGGTGATAACTGCCATTTCGAAGAAGTATATGGATAGGAATGCGAATATAAGCTCTGGTGTATGTGCCCTTCCATCTGTGAGTATTCCTGATGTAAGATTTCCCGGCATTATGGTGAATAGAACAGCGGCGAATAACCCGGCTTTCTTGCCGAATATCTGTTTTGTTATCAGGTATACAGGTATAATTAAAAGTGCACCATAAAAGGCAGCTGATTCCTGGAATGCATAATATGCACCCATTTTGAGACCAATAAACGGTGATACCAAATATCCTGCAAATACGATGCTCCACTGGTAAAATGGAGGTCTTGCGTTATAGGTGCCCACTGGGTAGCTAAGCAAGATGGTGTGCGTTAATTGCCTATGTGTACTCAGTATATACTGTACTATATAATAATTGAAATAGGGATCGCTTCCCCCAGATACATTCAGATAATTATCCTGAAATGCCAGTGACCATACAAAGAAGTTTGATAGGAACATATAAAGGGCAAACAGGGCAATCAGGACAGGTACCTCCGGATGCCTGGCTATATTTTGTTTAAATCTATCTGTAATTTCCATATGTTAATTTCGTTAATGAAATCCTGATATAAAAATTTACCTTATTTTTAATCCTTATTACTCTCCGGAAGCTTATTTCTGAGGCTATAATATTCAAATCGTATTGCATCGTAGAAACCACGCCGGGTTTTCCTTATAAATAGAACGACTAAAAATGAAATAACCACGTACCCTATGAGAAAATAATTTATTGTAGCGAAATATCCATTATTGCCATAAAATGAAAGTAAAAAGGCTATAGCAAGTATTAAGGAGGATAAAAATGGGATTGCAAATTTCCTTTTATTGAATAGCTTTATCAGAGATATATTGGATACTATGTGAATTATGATGTAAATGAAACTTATTATCCCGGCTATAATGACAAATGAATTAAAAAACCCCGTATAATATCCACTGAAGAGGGAAATTGCCAGGGAAACTGTAAATAATAGCCCCATAAATTTGTTCCTGTCAAATTTCCTCCCTACGTTAAAATCCTTATAAAATTTGGGCACCATATGAACAAAAGCATTTAAATATGAAACACTCAAATTGAAGGCACTCATAATGCCAAAAAATGAAAATAATATCAAGAATGGAGTTCCAAGCTTTGTCCTTACCAGTTCTGTAATGTAAAAAGAGTTGCTTTCATATGCACTTAACCCTGTATAACCTGCGAACATAAGTAGGGCAAATGCCGAAAAAACCATTATTAGGCCTGATATTGTAAATGAGATAATCAGAGATTTTGGCGTGTTTATGTGGGCACTCGATGTCTGTTCTGACAGGAATATGCTTGATCCTCCACCGGAAAATGCAAGTATGCCAAATATTACACCGAAGAAGAATGGATTGAAAGAAAAACTGATTCCTGAAAATGAGAACTGGGGGGACCTATACAGTATGAATATTATGCTCATTCCTACAATAAAGGCAATTTCAAGAAAACCTGCTATAAGTGTGTAATGCATTGAAGTTTTTAACCCTCTTGAGACAACGAAATACACTGTTGTTATAAATAATACGAGAAATCCATACTCCACAAGTAAATTATTGAACCCGTACAACTGGAATATAGAGTATATAAATCCTGATATGAATAGTGATATATTGGGAACGGTAAGAACCGAATATGCGATGTAAAGCAAAAGGATAAAAAAACCAGCCCCTTTTCCAAGTGCATTCCCAACATAGGAGTAATAGCCACCATTAGTAATGTATATTTTTGAAAACGAATATATTGTATATAATGTAAAATATGAAAGCAGAAATGAGAAAATCACAACAAAGGGTAGAGTAGAACCAGAATATAGTGCAATAATTGAAAATAATGCGATGAAATCCAGCATTGGGCCAATTGAAGTAAAAGATTGCATCACTGCACTCTTGAGGTTTATCGATTCCATGGTAGGTCATTATCTTATGGTTAAAACTTTTGTGCTGAAATCATTTTTAAATCAACACAAGCATATTTCATTAAGTTCTATAGGAGCATCAAAAACGTCAAACTAAAACATTGAAATCAGTATGGAGTTCGAAATTGCAGTTTAGACTATGGAATATACCATCCTCGTTATTTTTATTAACATAGCCGTATTTAGAACATCATCATAAAGTATTCTTAGAATTATTCAAATACAATTTTGTATCTCGATGCTAAGGTATAGTGGTTTTGAAGTGGGTGGATCGTATACAGATGAGACCCAGAAAATTAACATAATATGAATAACAAACATCAGTACATATGCCTTTGAACAGTATAATATATATAAAGAGAATTAGAAACGTTTTTGATCCAAAAAGCGTATAGCATTATTCTTTAGCTATCCCTGATAATTTGTCAAGATTTATCTCAAGAAAGGCAACGGGATTTTGAATTCCAAAATTATCCAGAATCTCAGGATTCATTTCCCCTATTATGCCTATGGCCATATCGCCGGCAACTATATCTCCTCCCCTGCCAGGTATGATTTCTTTGTAATCACTTTGTAGCACCTTTGTTTCAACATTTACCATTCTGGACAGCAGATAACCAAGCACACCATAAATATCAGAATATGATGCTTTTGAATTATTATAAAATACACAAAGGTGATTCTCCTGATTCCCCGAAATTACAACATGGCCTACCTCGAATATTTTTAAAGGAAGCTTCCTCCTCTTATTTATTGCCAGAAGGCTGAGCATCCCTGGAAAAAGTTTGTCTCTTATCACAGAATACTCAAGGCTTTTCGGGTTTGTAATTGTTACATCCCCAGAATATCCGGGAATTCTGTAAAATTCTCCAGAATTTAAAACAAAAGTTCTTACTTCCTGGTAATTAATGGATATAAGTATATCCTTGATTATATTTTCATCTTCATTGAAAGCATATGGAATTCCTGTACCGCCTGTATTAAGCTTTTTGAAGGGTATATTATCATAGCCGTATGCCTTTGCAATATCCTCTATTACATCTGCCGGGCCCATTACATCAACGCGGTTGCCGGGCACATATACCTGATATCCGCCTGACATGACCTCACACCTGTATCCCATTTTCCTGAGCAAAACAACTGTATTTTCTGGTTCTAAACCCATAAGTTTTTTTATCTCCTTATGTGTGAGTGATATCTTTCTCCAGTCATAGTCAATTATATCCCTGTTTATATCAGGTATAAGCACTTCATATCCAATGTACGTCATTTCATATGCAAACAGGTACAGTGCTGAAAGTACAGCCTTATAATCATTGCCGGTAATATCGAAGAACAGCTGGGAAGTACTTTCGCCTATTCGGGATTTGTAGCCATTTATTATTGGGGGCATTGACATTACGTCGCCCTCACTATCAAGTATTACCGGTACCATTTTATCTGATGATATAAGGTCACGGAACTGTTTTCCCTTATCGTGCCTTTCCAGTATTTCCCTGGCTGTCCCGTGGAAATTGTCATATGTTGTAAACTCCAGTGTTTCCATCCCCTTCATTGTGAGTAGAAAAGGTGGATGTATATTGCCAATGTCATGTATTCCTATTGCCATCTTTTTTCTTGATTTGCCTATGGTTTCATGAAGCCTTTCCTGATAAGATATTATATGTTCATAATAATTGCCAAGTGGTTTTCCCCGGGCAATAAATGACATTACATATGGTATTTCTGCCTTTATAGAAGTGTCAACCTGCAATATCACACTGGATTTCCCGAAAAATGGCTTTATCCTGTAATCCATATCATAAAATGTTTTCATATTGCATTTTAATGCATAAAAAGAGAAAAGGTCTGGCCTATCCGGATTGAATTCCAACTTTACTTCGCCGTTTTCCTCCTCAATGGAATAGCCTATAATGTCTGCAAATTTGCCTAATGTTGAATAATAATTAATACCTATATCGTTTATCAGTTTTTCTTTGCTCTCCTTTATCACAACCATTGAGAACTGATACCTACACTTTATATAAATTTAGTTTTTAGTTTTTCCTTTTGCATATTCTCTCAAGATGAACCTTATAAGATCGTTGACTGATATGGCATCCCCCTTGTTTACTTCCTCCTCAAGTTCTGAGTATATATTCCTTGGGAGTTTTAGGTCAACCTTGCTTGTTGCATTTGTTCTATTCCTAGTGATAAACTCGCTGATTGCCAGTCGTATTGCTTCTGAAATACTGCTATACTGGTTTTTTTCAACTATTTCCTGAAGTTGATTGATTAGATCTTCGGAAACCCTTATGGTGATTCTGTACGGTACGGACATTTGAATAGTTAAATTAATAGCTCATATAAAGTTTTGCCATATCCCGTTATTCTGAAATGCACAATACAATACTATTATAATTTTCACAGCATCGCAATCGTATATACAAACATATATAATGCATAGTCATTATGAAAGGTTGGAGGTAAACAATGTATTACCTTATAAAATATGGATATGAAGGCACCATGTTCAGTGGTTTTCAGCGAGGAAACGGATCAAATAGCGTTGAAGATTCCGTCATAAGAGTACTGGAAAAATATGGGATAAGCAGTAATATGGAAAGTGCAGCAAGAACGGATAGATATGTATCGGCAAGGGGGAATGTTCTTCTTCTGGATACAGAAAAAAATATAGCTGACGTAATGGGCATTCTCAATTCAAAAATCCGGTACATGTTTTTTTATTCATATTCTGAACTTAATGGGTATATGAATCCAAGGCATAATTCCATGAAAAAATATTCCTATATTATAACAGATAAAATAGATATAGATGCATTGATGGAAACGCTCAGTGAGTTTGTTGGGCAGCATGATTTTGCAAATTTTTGTAAGGTGGATGGCAGGAACACTGTGAGAACCATAAATGAAATAGATTATACATCCCACAATGAGTTTTATATAATTAATATATACGGAAAAAGCTTTATCTGGCACCAGATAAGAAGCATTATGGCCTTTGCCCTGATGGGAAATAAACATCCCTTTTCAATTGAAGGCAAATTTACATATCTGGCTAGGCCTGAACCTCTTGTATTGATGGATATATCATACGAGCATATAGATTTTGTAAATTTCGCCCTCAACCATCACAATAGCTTTTTGGAAGAAACCGAAAAATCAGTTAAAACCAGATACATGCTTTACCAAATTTTTACTGACAATCCGGATAAAGGCCATTAGTCTTTATACGATATATGAAAAAATAAAAATAAAATTATATAGAAATAAGTTCTTATGTGCTTAATGATAACTGAGCAACTATTTTTAAAAGACTCATATTTAAAGGAATGCGAGGGGAAGGTTTTAATGTGTGAGTTCACAGACCTTACCGTAGACAGAACAATATTTTTTCCAACAATGGACGGACAGCAGAATGATAAGGGTGAAATATTAATTGATGGAAAAACATTCGGAATAGTGGATGTATGGACGGATGGAGATTATATCCACCTTATTTCACTGGATACCTATCCAGACAATATAGTAGGAAAAACAATACAGCAGAAACTTGACTGGAACGTCAGAAACATACATATGAGGTTTAGAACGGCCATGTTCATAATATCTGGGCTGGCGTATAAGTTCTACAATGCAAAATCCAGGATAAGCCAGACATATGATGATAAGGCCTGGGTGGATCTATACATAGACAATATTACAGAGGATATCGTTAAAAACATAACGGAAGAAGCAAATAAGATCGTAAAGCAAAATATCCCCATTAAGATAGAATACTTAAACAGCAATGATTTTCCAAGGGAAAAACAGAGGATGAGCTATTCCACTGGGACTCTTCCGGATGATGAAAAGCTCCGTGTTATAAACATATCAGGGCTCCCTTTGCAGGCTGATTACGGGCTTTATACTGCCTCCACAGGAGAAGTGGGAGAGATAGAAATAGCAAGTTCAATGGTAAAGGGAAAAATAGACAAGAGGCTGACTATCACCCTGAAATAATTTATAGGAAATTGAATTTTTTTTCCAATTCATTTATCCGGTTAAAAACCGATAGATTGAATTATAAGTATTTTATATGATTTTACATGAATGAGCTGGATTTAATAAATAAAATGAACAGGGGCATTTCGTATATAGGAATTGCCATAGCTGTCATTGCATTTTTCTTTACGCTTCCGTTCCTGATAAAGGATATGAACTTAATAACAGGCGTTTCTGGCCTGTATTTCTACCTTAATATTACAGTTACTAGAACTCTGGCATATATATTCATTATACTGGGTATTGTTACAGTGATTGCCTCATTTATGCCCTTTTTTTATAATAATGTAAAATTTTCAAGCTTTGATGCAAAAAATAATGCGTACTTTTTCTCTGCGGTTTCCGTTTACATAGCTATTTTAGTATTTTCCTCTGTAATTATTGAGGTTTTTGACCCATCAGTAGCAGTTAGCCCGGTAACCTATATGCCCTTGGGAGAGCAAAATTTCATTTATCTTATGAGCGCCGTGTTTCAGGTTCTTATATTTGAGTTCATACCTATAACAATATTAATTGCCATCTTGCTTCTGGCTACCAGAAAATTCAAATTATCATCATTTCTTAATCCCTATGGATATATAAAAGGCTATATAGCCATTTTTATGATTTTACCGGCAGCAGTATCGGTTTTAATCACAAATTACAATTTATACGATTCAATTTTAATCTACCTCTCTACACTTGCCCTAAGTTTTATTTACATAAGATTTGGGATGCTCAGGTCTGTACTGGCAAGTTTCATATCCTCATTTATTGAATTTGCACTTACAGCCTTTGCACATAATGTCATAATATCATCGATTGTATCAACATTCATTTTTATCTGGGCCTTTGCGGGGCTTTATACAGTAACTTTTTACCTTGTGGACAGGAATAGAAAAGCCTCCAAAAAAACACAGGATAGCGACACTGAAAAAACTGGAACCCCTGATGCAGCAGAAAGAATTCAGCAGAGGATAAAAACACCTCCCGATGAACTGTGGATAAGGAGTGCATGCCCCAATTGCGGAAATGTGGAATACAGGATAGGCCCTGATATGTCTCTTGAGTGCTCAAAATGCGGGCAGAAGCTGGACAGGGATTATACAGGCCCATATAATATAATTATTAGCAATGCCATAGGAAGGCGACAGCCATAATCAAATAATATATTTATTAGGATGTCTTTAATGGATTCTTATACATGCAGGCTTCATTGCATTGTAAATTGCAATCTATAAATCATTTTCATAAATGTTTTTATACGCGCATGAATTCATGAATAGATTATTATGGTAACTAAACCAGCAAGAATGTATTCAAAGATTTCAGGCCCTGCATACACAAGAAAGGAGTTCATGGGCGGGGTACCCTATCCTAAAATTACCACTTTCGTACAGGGAAACCAGAAACGGGAATTTGAGATTGAAATGCAGTTGATAGCAGAGGAGGCCTGCCAGATCAGGCATACAGCTCTTGAAGCGGCAAGGATTTCCATAAACAGGAAATTACTTGAAAATGTGGGAGCAGGCAATTATTTCCTTCACATTAGGCCATATCCGCACCAGGTAATTCGTGAGCACAAAATGGCCACAGGAGCCGGTGCTGATAGGATATCAAGTGGAATGAGAATGGCTTTTGGAAAACCTGTGGGAACTGCTGCAAGAGTTCACCCCGGTGAAATTATTATGGTGGGAAAAGTAGACAGGGGAAGCGCAAAAACCATGAAAGAGGCGTTAAAGAAAGCTTCGATAAAACTGCCTACACCGTGCAAAGTAATAGTAACAAAGGGAAAGGAAATAACCTCTAAGATGGGGTTATAAATTTATTTTTTCAGGGCCTTTTCCCGGCTCCCTATAAAATCCTGTATTAATTTTGCTGCAAGCATTGAAGTGTTCCCGTTATCGTATAACGGTGTCATTTCATTTATATCAAAACCAATTATTCTGTCAGAAATTGATGTCAAAATGCTTCTCACATCGTATGATGTTAGGCCGTATGGTTCTGGTGTTCCAACTCCCGGTGCGTATGCCGGGTCAAAACCGTCCATGTCTATGGAGAAGTATACACGGTCAGAAGTTTTTTCCATGATCTCAGTAATGACCTTATCTATGCCTGATGCACGGACTTCGTTAGCGGAAATGAATCTTACTTTCTCATATTCACCGGATGCAATTTCCTCGTAGGATGTTGATCGTGTTCCAACAGATATGATCCTGTTTTTTCCAAGCAACTCCAGTGCCCTTCGGGTAACGCAGGCGTGGTTGTACTTATTATCCATGTACGAATCCCTGAAATCCGAATGTGCATCTATAATTACCATACTCACGTCTCTAAGGTTCCACAGTGCACCAACAGTAAGAGAATGCTCACCCCCCAGCATTATAGGTATCTTTTTGTCACGGAATATTGTGGATGTGACAGTTTCTACCTCACTGAGTATGTAATCAACATCCTCGTACACTGGAAGGTCTCCAAGGTCGCAAATTTTGGCATCAAGTAGATTTATGCCGTAATTCACCTCATAGGACTCAAGATTGTCGTAGGCAAATCTAATAGAGTTAGGTGCCAGCCTTGAACCCCTCCTAAAACTCGAAGTATTGTCAAATGGGGCACCGAATATTACATAATCTGCTTCCTCATAGCTGGCTAATGCATCGGCTATTTTCAGATGGGAGAAATGCGACATTAATTCTGCAGCATTATCTTCCTTTTTCCCATAGCTTCCCAATATGGCACCTCCATTCCCGGTTTTAACCTATCCTGGTCTTCGGGTTCTATTGGCAGAATAAATGTCTCGAAACTTTCCGAATCCATCAACTGTGCCTCATTATTTGCAATAGAAAGTATCTGTGCATTCTTCTTAACAATTATGGGAACCTTTATCTTGTGTTTCACAGGGTAAACCACACTATGTTTCTGCCCGTCAAATACTCCTATAGCGACAATTCGCCCTTTTGCTTCACCATGTTTGCCCGGTTTTGACATTGTAATATCAACGATTTTGCATGGTGAATCATCTATTAACATGTATCTCCCAATTTTTAATTCTCTAACTTCAGCTTCTGTCCAGCTCATAACTAATCCTGTAGTTAATATTTTAAGCCTTTATATATTTTTATATCCATATGGCTATTTAGTACTTTTTATTGAATGCATAGTTCAAAATGGCATATTCCCAAAACCACCGGTTCCACCCTTACGCCTGATTGATGAATTTATCAGATTTTCATCCAGTCCATCAGGCAGTCCCTTGCCGTTGATATAATCAAACAGAATCAATTTGAAAATGTTGGTATAAGTAAAGT
This sequence comes from Ferroplasma sp. Type II, assembly GCF_000496155.1. Lineage (NCBI taxonomy): Archaea > Methanobacteriati > Thermoplasmatota > Thermoplasmata > Thermoplasmatales > Ferroplasmaceae > Ferroplasma > Ferroplasma sp. Type II. Next base: position 2,529 of record NZ_KI542718.1, on the reverse strand, counting down.
TGAGTATCAATCCAAGAATTATCAAAAGCACGGCAATTATTATAATGGGAAGTATGACAGCAAAGGGTATTCCTGCCCCTGCAAGAACTACTGAGAGTAACAGTAATATAAAACCGGAACCTGTGAAAATAAGTGTATAAATATCTATGTATATGACACCGCCGAATGTGTTTCCAAAATGGGATTTTATTGTTTCCACACTTTTCTCTATTGCTCTTACGGGCCCAAGTTTATAATCAAGTATGGATGGGACTACGAAAAAAGTAGCCACAGTTATTGCAAATGATCCCATTGAAGCAATTATTATGCCGCCTATTCCCCTGACCCGTGATTCTATTGCTCTCAGTATCATCAAAAGCACGCTATAGAGTATTGCCCATTCAAATGCCTTGCCTGAGTACTGCCTTGAAATGGATAGGGCTTGTCCCATGGAAACCGGATTTCCAGACCTGTAACCACGGTAAGATATCATCATGGCTATTATCAGCAAGGTTGCAACGAAGTACGTGAATACATATGCCAGAAAAATACCCAGAATATAATAATAATCAGAATAGGGTGTAACAGGTACCTCAAGAATGAGCAGAACAAAGGTGGCAATGAATATGATACCGCTGATCAGGCCAGTTATTACGGGATATAAATATAATTTTTTATTGCCTGAAATACTCTTTCTAACCTGTTTCGCGAGTTTCCAGCCGCTTTTTAGGCTTTCAAACATAGAAGATAATTTCTAACAACTATTAAATTTTTACTTATCACTTACTCTTTCGAAAGAATTTCAATTAATTTCTGTTTAGATTGATAGGAAGTGGCTTTTTCTTATGCTCTTTTCTTAATATTTTTCCCTTTTCTGTCGCTTTCTTGATAGCTCACGCTATTATCCCCTTATTTTTCATCCTTATCACGCAGATCATGTTATGGCCAAGGCACATGAACATGTTCTTGACCCTCACTCTGGGAACTGTTGTAACGAATACGTGACCTCCATGGAATATTCCCTTTATAACAGAATACGGTCTCTCACCCCTGGATCTTTTCCTTGTTATCCTGAGATTCCTGCGGATGCTTTCCACTGGCAGCTTGTGTCCCCTGGCAGCCTTATCCATGGCTGCATCTATTCCCCTTCCTTCAACGCCAAAGTAACCCTTGTCCTTGTAATTCACGATGCCAGGAATGGATAGATCGATCTGCGAGTCATGCACTGATGCAGTGGTCGTTGCATAGTTCAGTATCATGTCATTGTCTGAATCCTGTATTGTGTGGAGCTTGTACCCGAAATGGGATCTTTTGTTCTTCACTGTCCAGGTACCGTCCTTGGATCTCCTTGTCTTTGCGTTCTTCCGCTCCTCCTCCCTTGCCTTCTTCTTTTGTTCAATCTCAATTTTCCTTGCAGTCTTTGCCTCCCTCTTTGATGTTTTCTCTTCATTATGATCCGATTCTGAAGGTTCCTTCACCGGGTTCTGATCCAAATCGATTGGTATTGTCCCGTCACCCTTCCTGTGCTTTCCATGACCTGGATCCGATTCGATGAAAGTGGCGTCCTGAATTGTACCTTTCTTTATTGTAATGCCCTTCTCTTTGAACTGTTTCCATATCTCCTTCCAGATTTTCTTGTTCTTGTGATTATTGGAGAGCCTTTCGCGAAAGAGCCATATGGTTCTTGCATCCGGTACCGATTCAGGATAATCCAGGAAGTTCATGAAATCCAGGCGATTGTGTATCTCCTTCTCAATGGACTCATCAACTATGCCATATATGGACTGAAGGAATAGTATCTTGACCATGAGTATGGGATCATAATTTGACCTTCCACCCTTCTCTGTGTTATTAATATATAAGTCATTGAGTATGGGTCTGATCCTTTCCCACTCTATGATCGTCTTCATGTCGGAAAGCCTGTCGCCGAATCTTTTCAACTGATCATATTTCTCCCGGAGACCGTAATTCATTATGTCCATGCATATTGATCGCGATTGCATGAATAAAGGTTTCGCTTGCAAACGTAGTAAATTATGGGATAAACTGAATATTTTAAATAAACGTGGTTGAAGAGATGAAATGAAAATCACATTCATAGGATAATAAAGAGAGGGGTTATTAGAAAATCTCACTAATACTAGAAAAGGGCTTATAGAAATACTTTCATCTACCGTAATCTGGGGGTCAATACCCCTATTTGCAATATGGTCACTGTTACCATCCCCAATATTTGTATTCTTCAGGGTTTTAATATCTGCCTTATTATTGACAGTAATACTTCACAGGGATTTGAAAAGCAATATCAGGAAGTTGTTTAATCCTTATATAATACTTTCAGGAGTACTATTATCATTAAACTGGGTATTTCTGTTTTATGCGGTATTTATGATACCGGTATCTGAAGCGATAATATTCTATTATACCGGGCCGGTAATAGCAATACTATTTTCACCATTATTAAAGGAGAAAATAGGGAAAGGTGGATTATTGAATATCAGCATATCGTTCGCCGGCATAATAATTATGTCTGCAGGTTCGCTTTCTATA
>NZ_KI542717.1:88883-89925 GCF_000496155.1 Ferroplasma sp. Type II | reverse complement strand
CCAAATATTGCTGGGAAATGAATTTACACTGGATAATAAGGGTACATACGGCAATGTAATGGAAAAATTAATAAATAGTATAAAATTAATATCATTTAGAGATTTTCTAATAACCCCTCTCTTTATTATCCTATGAATGTGATTTTCATTTCATCTCTTCAACCACGTTTATTTAAAATATTCAGTTTATCCCATAATTTACTACGTTTGCAAGCGAAACCTTTATTCATGCAATCGCGATCAATATGCATGGACATAATGAATTACGGTCTCCGGGAGAAATATGATCAGTTGAAAAGATTCGGCGACAGGCTTTCCGACATGAAGACTGTCATAGAGTGGGAAAGGATCAGGCCTTTACTCAATGACTTATATATTAATAACACAGAGAAGGGTGGAAGGTCAAATTATGATCCCATACTCATGGTCAAGATACTATTCCTTCAGTCCATATATGGCATAGTTGATGAGTCCATTGAGAAGGAGATACACAATCGCCTGGATTTCATGAACTTCCTGGATTATCCTGAATCGGTACCGGATGCAAGAACCATATGGCTCTTTCGCGAAAGGCTCTCCAATAATCACAAGGACAAGAAGATCTGGAAGGAGATATGGAAACAGTTCAAAGAGAAGGGCATTACAGTAAAGAAAGGTACAATTCAGGACGCCACTTTCATCGAATCGGATCCAGGCCATGGAAAGCACAGGAAAGGTGACGGAACAATACCAATCTATTTGGATCAGAACCCGGTGAAGGAACCTTCAGAATCGGATCATAATGAAGAGAAAACATCAAAGAGGGAGGCAAAGACTGCAAGGAAAATTGAGATTGAACAAAAGAAGAAGGCAAGGGAGGAGGAGCGGAAGAACGCAAAGACAAGGAGATCCAAGGACGGTACCTGGACAGTGAAGAACAAAAGATCCCATTTCGGGTACAAGCTCCACACAATACAGGATTCAGACAATGACATGATACTGAACTATGCAACGACCACTGCATCAGTGCATGACTCGCAGATCGATCTATCCATTCCTGGCA
>NZ_KI542717.1:87490-88830 GCF_000496155.1 Ferroplasma sp. Type II | reverse complement strand
TTTTTTATGTTTGCACTGGATAACACATGCAGTTCCCATAATGAAAGGATTGAATAAATGGAGAACGCTGTTATTTATTTTCCCAGCAAAATAATTTAACTATGGTGCCATAGCAGATGGTGAATTATCTACCTGAATGGCAACAAAATTAACTACAAAATGTTGTGATAATTTCATATATTATACACATGGTGCTATTATGGAAATTAAAAATTCTCGACCTGTATTGCCCGCCGTATTACAGAGCATGTTTATAATAGCCCTTGGCAACCTGATAGATTCATCCTATGCCCCCATGGCACCGTTTATCAAGAATTTTTATGTCCTAACAGCTACACAAGTAGGTCTCGTCACCAGTGTTATATTTATCGGCTCATCGTGTGTATCCATATTCACGGGCTATTTTGTCGACAGGATAGGTTATAGAAATGCCATGAAATTATCATTTGGAATAATGGCTGCCGGCTCATTGATAGTGTTCAAATCCCCTTACTACATTACATTGCTATTCGGATTCTACCTTATTGGCTTCGGCTATGGTGTCCTGACCCCGGCCACAAATAGCCACATTATGGAGGAGTATTATCCGGAACATCTCACAAGAATGGGTATTAAACAGGCAGGTGTGCCCATGGGTGCCGCACTGGCTTCAATAGCTCTTCCATTCATTGTTCTCAGGACCGGGGTGCCATATACATACCTTGTTGTGTCTATTATGGCAATATTCATGGTACTGATTTTGCCATACAGGAAAAAACAAAATTCTTCGAAATTTAATGTCCGGGAGTATATTTCTGAGATGCTCCAGGCCGGAAAGAGCCGGATACCTTCTCATTATTGGATTCTCGGCATTGTTTCTTTCATGGTCTCAACAGTCGGTCATGACATACGATGTGCTGTATTTCCAGAAAATAAAATTCGGTACCATTATTGCCGAATCTTTTCTTATCACTGTCCTTATCAGTGCCATATTTGGAAGAATACTGTGGACAAGGCTGGGAAACATAATATTCAGAGAAAACCATATGGCAACATTTTCAATCATTATGTTTTCTACTGCACTGGTTCTTTTGGCATTCCCTCATTTTTCCTCCTACATATATTATGCTTACATTTTTTCAGTTCTAATTGGCTTCACAGCAATTTCATGGAACGGTGTATTCGTTTCCATAATATCAGAAATAGCTCCTCCGGGACGGGTAGGAATGTTCAGTGGAATGGGCATATTGATAATAAGCCTTGGTTACTATAATAGGAACACCAATTTCTGGATTGATAATAGACCATTATCATTCATATGACCTGATGTGGACTGTAATAGGGTTCAAACAGTTAATGAA
>NZ_KI542717.1:0-87440 GCF_000496155.1 Ferroplasma sp. Type II | reverse complement strand
CTTCACAAGGGATACAGTGGAATCCAGAACAATGTCTGGCTTCTGTTCTCCAATGTCAGAGGATTTTTTGAACTCTATATCTATGTCATTTCTTTCCATCATTGCCGCTACCAGTGGGTAGCAAACTGGTCCAGGTGCTGCTATAACTTTCATAGACCATCATTGCAAACTCATTTATTAAAGTAATGTGAACATAAGCATTATGTATGAAATAAATATTATAGAAAATTGTTTTCATATTTTCTTTATCGTAATTATTTTTATAATGTAATAATATATATGAAAAAGATAATGTAATTGTTTTACTGTAAATTTAAAATGACTCTTTGCAATGTCAAAATTAAAGTGATAAAAATGACACAAGCAAAGAGTCAATTAATAAGTATAGAAGAATTAATAAAGCTTTTCGTTGAAGATAGAAAAGAAGGAAAGAAAGAGTTGATTACATGGTTCTTAAACAATGTAATGGATGAGGAGGCCATTGAACAGTTAAAGGCTGATAAATACGAGAGGAATAATGAAAGAAAGGGTTACAGGAATGGCTATAAGAAGAGGAAGTTGAATACAGTGGATGGAGAATTAATTCTTGATAAGCCGGATATTAGATCAGGTTCATTCACAACATCAGTATTTGACAAATACTCCACTGTTGAAAAGGCATTAGAATCAGTAATAGTTGAATCATACATTAATGGTGTTTCCACAAGGTCTATTAATAATGTAATAAACAAACTTGGTGTTAAGGTATCACCTGGATATGTATCATCATTGAACAAGGAGCTAGATATTAAGGTAAAAGAATTCTTAGAAACAAGAATAGATGATAAAATAATATACCTATACATAGATGCATCATACTTCAAAATCAGGGAGAATGGAAAATACAAATCAATGGCACTGTACATATCAATAGGCGTAAACAGTAAAGGCATAAGGCAGATATTATCCATGGACATATACAATTCAGAGGATGAAATAGACTGGAATAACTTCTTTTATAAATTACAGGAAAGGGGATTATCTGGAGTTAAACTGGTAATATCAGATGGCCATAAGGGAATAATGAAATCTGTTAAGGAATCATTTCCTGGTTCATTATGGCAGTACTGCCATTTCCATTTCCTAAAGAATTTAAGGAAAACAATGGGAAAAGACCAGTGGAAATCCATATCAAGAATAGTTTCAGAGGCTCTAATTGATGAATCATTGTTTAAGGTAGCCATAGATAGAATGGAGGAAATGCATCTTGATAAAGCCATTGACATGTTCTATGGCTGGTATGATTCATTGTATTCATATATATCATTCCCTGAACAGCATTACAGGAAAATACATACAAACAATGTAACAGAAAGGTTGAACAGGGAATTAAAAAGAAGGACAAGGAAGATTGCAGCATTTCCAAACAATGATTCATTAATGAGATTGGTTGTTTCAATAGCAATTGATATCAATGAGGAATGGTCATTAAGGAAATACATAAATATGGAGGTTGATTAAGGATAATGAAAGGGTCATTTGAATTTACAGTAAATATATTACATTATCTAAATTAAGTAAAACAATAGGATATAATGGTATTGAAGTTCATGAAAACACCACAAAAATAAATTCCACTGAAGTTAAAGCTAATTTCTATGTGCATACAAACAAATTTGATAAAAATGTATCAGGATCAATTATTTATAAAAATAATATGTATTATATATATAATACCAATAAAAATGGTATGAACTCATCATCTTATATTAAAATAAGTTCTAAAAATGGTAAAATAATTTACGGGCCGGGAGGGACATATCATTATTACGTTACGGGTTCAGGGAAGGCCAGCCATACTTGGCACAGCTCAATGTCCACAGGTACATGGACAGCATGTTCTCAGGCAATTGCTAAAACTAATACATTTTTCATAACATGGAACGGCCCCCGTATTGTATTTCTGTTCGGATTTATACCTGCTTTATACCTGCCCACAAGTTGCTGGCACGCATCAAATAATAATGGTTGGTCACTAATATGTGGTGGAATAGAGGGGGGTGGCAAGATGATGCCTACTGAAGGATCCAAAACCGTAAATAATTACCATGGATCAGATACAGCAATGAAAATAACAGCATGTTGGAATTATGGAGTTGCAGGAGGATAATTATGATAAATTTATCAAAACCTATTAAAAAAAGAAAAATTTCGAATAAACTATTTTTATTAATTTTTATTTCCTATGTTTTGATTGTAAACATATATGAGCATATGTTCACTTTTATAGCATTTCACTTAAATATTATATTAGGTATAATAGGATTTATAATGTTCATAGATGGTATTGACAGGTATATTGATTACATTAGAAAAAAATGGCAAGATAAAAATAGGCTGCCCTGAAATAATTTACTTTATATACCGGATAAATTTATATGTCTTTATCATCTTGATTTCTGTTCCTCTACATTTTTCTTTACCGTCTCTAAAGATGCGTGACCGCATGTGGAAACAAAATAGTTCCGTGTCCACAATGCAGGCAGTCTGCTTTTGAGTGCAGGGAATTCGTTTCTCAACATTCTTGATCTTTTGCCCTTTATCCTTGCAATTATGTTATCGAGTGCTACTGCAGGATCTGTTTTTATAAATAGATGAACATGGACAGGCATGGTTTCAAGAGCGATGATCCCCCGCCCATATTTCCTTGCAGTATCCTTTATTATATCCCTTAGTCCGGAGTATTTGAACCGGTGTACCCTTTTGGCATATCAATATGTGCAGTCATTGTATATGAGAAAATTGGCTTGCTTTCATCCCGCCCATAAATGGTATGGATCAATTTTACTTCGCCGAAAATGATCAATTTTCACATAACACAATGCCTCAAAGGAAGAACGTACATTCAGGGCGGAACAGAGTCAGAAGACATATGAAATCATTCAATTTAATGCAAACTAAAAAGTGCGGAGAGTGGGATTTGAACCCACGAATCCCTGCGAAAATGGACCCTGAATCCATCGCCTTTGTCCTAGCTCGGCAATCTCCGCTTCCTCATGGCCACAGTCTCATTATGGGCCTGTTTCAATATGTAAGGATATTTACCTTTTCCTAATAACTTTATCTTTCTTATACTTGACTCTAGGCTTATCTTGTTTCCCGGGCTTACTATTGTATGCCTGTTAATTGCATATCCAAGTTTCTCATTGTTGTAAATTATGTAACCATTATCATCCAACTTTCCCATTAGCAAAGATTTGGCCACACCTATTGTTGCTCTATCCATTACAACTCCAGCAAATGTTGCCAGCCCACATTTTCTTGGATGCAATAATCCATTTGCATCAATCAATAGTACACCGTCCACTCCATCAGCAAGTTTTTCGACAAAAGGGGTTTCCCGATATCCTAGATATCCCGGTATGTAAGGAAAGTCAACTTCCATTTCAATATTTATTATGCTGTATTCTCCTCTGTTATATGATATGAGGGCACCATATCCCCTACGCCCATCATAGGAAACATCTATTGCGGAAAAATTATCCTCATCTATCCCGTCTCTAAAATTAGCCATGCTTGCTATGTTTTCCTGTTCATCCTGCAATTTTTTCAAAGGATAATCCGTCTTGAAATCTGAGAAAAATCGTTCCCTGAAATTTTCAACAATCCCATTGGATATCCTGATACCATCTTTCCTTAGCCGTTTTTCCTTTTCATCCATACCGAGGGCATACTTTCCCATTCTCCTATCTGTGTGCACAACCTTGTAACACGGTATTTTATCCGGATCCTGGTTTATTGAAAGCATGTAGCCTACTGCCCTCGCCGCCCTTATGTCCCCAAGTGCTCTTGCAAGTTCTCCATAGGTTGTTATGCAGCCTTCAGGAATCTGCTTTACAAGATTATAGAAATAATCATAAAGATTTAAATGCGTATAATTCATTGATAATCATATCTAATAGGTATAAATTATTATTGAAGCAATATTATTTCATTATAGGAATTATTCACTCATTAACTTTATATTTCAGGATTTAATAACAAGCCGATGTTCGAATCGTTCTTCTTCAAAGTTGGCAAATATGTCAGGAGAAACAAGAAGAAGGTATTAGTATTCTGGATAATATTGTTTTTGCTCATGGCATATCCGGCCACACTTATATTTAGTGACACATCATATAATCTTACTAATTCCTTAGTTACAAAGAATTCACAGTCAAGCAAGGCAAATGATATATTAACATCCCAGTTTCACGGCAATTCATCCGATCCTTCCATAATTATAGTTTCAAATAACACATCAATAAATAATTTGACAATAAGCAGGGAAATGATTAACTTCCAGCATTCTATGGATTCATACCTAAAAAGCATCAACATAAGCTATTCTAGCACGACTAGCATTTTTACTGTAGAGAATAAGACTTTAACGGGATATTCCAGTAGTACTTATAAACTGGAAAACGGAACCAAAGGAATGATTGAATATACATTGATGCTGAAAGATAAAGGTTATAATGCTAGTAAACAAATTAAAACACTCAGCACCAATAAAACTTTTCAACCTTTACTGTACGAACTTGAGCTCACAAATCCCGCTGAACTTTCAAATTTTGTTAATTACGTAAACAACACAATTAAAACCCCGAATAATTCATCGGCAATAGAAAATTATACAGTAAGCCTCGTAAACAGCAGTCAGATATATTTCATAAATAATGCAAAACCACTTGCCAATCCCCTCATAAAGATCAATACACCATATTTTCAGAATTATCTGTATTCACTTTACAACAACTCTGGAAAAAACTACACATCCTTCGTTAGTGGAATAATCTATAATACAACTTACAATAAATATCCGGTACTGCCTTCAAGTTACGGCTCCTCCTCCTTAATGAACCATGGAAATTCGACTTTGTTAATGATATTTTCATACAAGGGCAGTATTAGCAAGTCTCAGCAGGCACATATTATTTCAATGGAGAAGAGCTACAGTTCAAAAATAGCAAACAGTTCATATTATCTTGCCGGTGCTTCAGTTTCAAATAACCAACTCGCCAACGAATCTCTGCATGGCATGATTATTGCATTGATGATAGGCATAATAGTTTCAATATTCATTGTTGGTATATTCTTCAGGTCACCCGTATCTGCCTTCCTCCCATTCCTTATGTTTATATTTTCATCTGTCATAGGAGCAGGAATAAACGGGTTACTTTATAAGTACATCTTCCATACAACTATATCTTTTATCACTCCAACTTTGCTGCTTATACTGATTCTTGGTATAGCTTCCGATTATTCCGTATACATACTGGCCCGTTTCCGCAGGGAGTTAAAGAATAAAAATCCCAATGCAGTAGAAGACTCATCCAAATGGGCTGGACATGCAGTATTCACATCAGGCACCACTGTTGCACTTTCTTATATCATATTATGGATTTCCAATATACCCATATTCAGCGATGCGGGACTTACAAATGCAATAGCTGCCGTGGTTACAATAATTATTGCAAACACATTTCTGATCGCAATACTTGCACAGTGGCAGGAAAAAGCTTACTGGCCAACTAAAATTGAAAAGAATCAGAAACTCCCATTTGAAAAATCAATGGAAAAAGTTGCCCATGTAGTCTTAAACAACAGGAAAAAGGTCATAGTAATATTGGTTATAGTAACACTGGGAGCATTATTTATATATTCAACAACTCCAACTAACATGGATATTTTTGGATTGATTCCCGCAAGCAGTGGTGTCCAGGCAACAAGTGTAATTAACAGTTCCCTGCATTATGACCTTTTTGATCCTGCATATGTTATGGTAAACTTTACTTCACCTATTATGTTAGTCAATTCAACAACGGGGAGCATTCATTTCAATAGTACGGAGTATAATCAGACGCTGGCAATAGAGGATAAACTGGCATCTTCACCCTATGTGCATAGCATATCTGGACCGGGTTACCCATATGAAAAGAAGGTAAATTATACAAACCTCATATCATCACCAGAGTACAGTAACCAGTATATAAACCAGACAGCGACTTACATAGGGCACAACCACAAATCGGTTGAAATTGTAGTGTACCTCTCCAACGTTGCATGGAGCAATCCCTCAGCAAATTTTGTCAATAGCATGCCATCAATAGTGAACAGTGCCGGTGGGGGTTCAGGCGACTATAAAGCATATGTTGGTGGAACCACGGAATATCTCAACAATGCATATTCATTCACATCCCACTCCTTTGACAACATGGTACCACTTCTTGGCATTACAATATTCATAATTCTCCTTATCCAGCTTGCTTCCGCCCTTACTCCAGTAAGGCTAATACTTATGGTTATGGCTGCTGTCATGCTGGCGCTCTCTATTACCTATGTGATATTCTATTACATTCTTCACCTGCCTGTTATTATATTCCTTCCACTCTTTGTATTTATCACATTGCTGGCTGTAGGTCTGGATTATGATATCTTTATGATTACAAAGGTTCAGGAAAATATCACAAAAGGAATGAATACCAGTGAAGCAGTAAAAAATTCCATTATAGAAAATGGAGGAGTAATAATAACTCTGGGATCTCTATTATTTGCCACATTTGGTGCCTTATACTTCAGCGGATTAGGTATAATAGAGGAGATTGGTGTAGGACTTGCACTTGGTGTCCTGATAGATACCTTTGTAAGCTGGATGTTCTTCGTCCCTGCAATAATGACTGTAATGGACCGGTATAACTGGTGGCCGTCCAAAATCGTAAAAGAATCCCGCACGGAAAAATAATTATACATTGCGGGACTACGGTAATATGAAGACATTCCTTAAGGTGATATTTAACAGTGAGGGTACAAAGCCCAGTGAAGTAGTGGGTAGATTAAGGTCTCTTGGATTTTCCCTTATAAAGGGGGAACAGGACATGGTTTATGATTGGCCCGATTCAGCCACGGCAGATGACGCCATATGGTTTGCAGACAAAATACAGGCAACACTTCAGGGCTTTAACGTTTACTTTGAACTGGAAACGCTTGATTAAAAATTATTTTTCTGTTTCTTAAAGGGTATTCTCCTTATATCACCGCAATAGGGGCAATGTACCACTATCATTTTATTTTTCAATGAGATTCTGATCTCCTTGTATGGTGCCTTGCAATTCTTGCAGTAAGAACGTTTTATGGTTCTGTCTATGGTGATATTCATTCTCATTCCAATTTTTTCCATTAACCGGATATATCTTCTGGCCAGATTTATATTTTCAGTGTTCTTTGCTTCATTAAACAATGTATCTATTCTTTCTCTTGATATCTTTATAAGAGCCTGGTCCTTCATCTTCTATAAATCTTTATTAATATTATAAATATTGCCCTCCATGATTAAATTTATGGTGCTGGATGTGGATGGAACTATTACCGATCAAAATCGTATTATATCACCAGAGGCAATTAAGAGTGTAAGGCTGGGCATAGAAAATGGCCTGCAAATTTCACTGGTAAGCGGAAATGTGATTCCCGTAATGTACGGGTTAAAGACCTTTCTTGGAATCAACGCTCCTGTATTTGGGGAAAACGGCGGAATAATGTATTATAATGGGAAAATAGAGAAATTCTTCGAAAAATCAAAACCTTTCCAGTTTCTTGAGTATATATCCGGTAAATCCTCTGTCAAATCATATTTTACAAACCAGTGGCGTGAAACTTCTGCAGCATTTTCCATGAATCCAGAGGATGAGGGTTTTGTATCTGCTGAGGCTGAAAAATGGAACCTGGAAATTGTAAACAGCAAATTCACATGGCATATAATGAATCCTGGCCAGAATAAGGGATACGCCTTAGACATTATAAAAAAACAGTTTGAGCTAAACTGGGATGATATCCTGGTTGTAGGTGATTCTGATAATGACAATTCAATGTTTAGCCTGCCTGTGAAAAAGGCATGTCCCTATAACGCTACAGAAACAATAAAATCCATGAGCGAATATGTGTCATCAGAATCCTACGGAAATGAAATAAATGATATAATGGTTAAATTCCATATAATATAGTTATTTTAACTGTCTTATGTATTTTCCCATTCTATCTCCTATGAGCTCTCTCCCCTCGATAACAGTTTCACCGCGCATTATGACATCTGAAGGAAAAATAGCATCAAAACCGTTGAATGGAGATCCTGGATTTTTGGAATGCAGCCTGTAATCGTTGATTCTTTCCATGGATGAGAAATCCACAGACATGAAATCGGCATAATTGCCTACTTTTATTTCTCCCTTTCTGAGACTAAACAGTTGAGCCGGATTCAATATACATGTTTTATAGAATGTATCAAAAGACAGCAGTTTTTTCTGTACAAGTGCCATCATAAGCGGGATTCTAGTTTCAACACCTATTATACCTGCCTTTGAATATTCAAAATCTCTCTTATCATTCTGAACGTGAGGTGCATGATCGGAAGAAACAATACTAAATTTTCCGGCAATCAACCCGTCAAGGAGATCTTGCTGAGTTTCTCTAGACCGGAGGGGCGGATTTACTTTACCGTATGGACCAAGGGGCATATCATAATTAAGCAGTATATGGTGCGGAGTTACCTCTTTTATGTAGGGAGTATCTACTCCGTGTGTTATGTGTGTTATAACGCCATTCTTGAATCCCATTTCTCCAGCCCTTTTAATTGCAATTTCCTCACAATCCATCGGTCTTGCATCTGAATATTCCTTCAAATTTTTGGCAATTCCTTCATGATTCTTCAGGCACGTACCATCTTCAGCATGAAAAACTACAGGGATTCTCATTTTGTTAATGGATTGTATACCCTCTTCATCAAAATCTACCAGCGCTCTCGCATTTGTTGTTTCTCCCATGAAAATTTTTATGCCAGAAGATTCTTTGTTGATTATGTTGGCATTATGCCCCGTAAACATAGAATACAGTCCAAAATCACAGAATGCCTTTCTCCTTACTATTTCCAGTTTGTCGCTGTACGCCGCATAATTGTCTATTTTTCTTCTGTTATTTGGCATATCAAATACCGTGGTTGTACCACCGAATATGGCTGAAATAGTGCCGGTGGAAAAATCTTCCTTATCTGTTTCTCCCGGATCCCTGAAGTGGACATGTGTGTCTGTTCCCGCAGGAATAATGCCATTCTTGAGTATTTTCTTCTCTTCATTAATGTGCTTTTTTATTCCTGTTATAATTCCGTTTTCGACACCTATATCCAGATCCTGAAAAGAACCGTGGAAGAAGAATTTTCCTGAGAATACCCTGTCATACATATAATGGTATAATTGGGAAATTAAAATACATTGCCATTTTAAGCGAAATTGTTATATTAATAATCAAAATAAGTAATAATGAAAGAAAAGAGAATATTTGATTATGTGAGGAATATCGACTCCATACTTATAATAAATGGTGGAGAAAATCAGGTAGACAAAACATTTTTTTACCTCACAGGGGCGAAATCAGGCATATTTGAGGGTTCAATATTGCGTGTCAAACCAGAAAAGATCACAATTATCACATCTGCACTGGAAGAAGAAGCCGCAAAGGAAACGGGGTTCGATGTGTTAGTTTACAATACAGTATCAGAAAGAAATGAGATCTTGAAGAATGCATTTAAGAATGATGTAAATGTGGGGCTAAATTACTCTGCACTCACTCTTGAACTTTACAAGCAACTCATGAAGATTATACCTGATAAGGAATTCATTGATGTTTCCCAGTCCATTGATGAAGCAAGAAAAATAAAGGAAGAATCCGAATTAAAGAATATAAGGGAAGCAGCGAAAATAGCAAGCGATTCTTTTCAGGATTTTATAAAAACACTAAAAGAGGGCATGACAGAATCAGAACTTGCTGCAAATATAGTATATGCAATGATGAAAAACGGTGCCTCCGGGGAATCTTTTAAAACTATAGTAGCCTTTGGAAAAAACTCTGCAATGCCACATTACATGCCAGGCAATGCAAAACTGAAGAAAAACGATTTTGTGCTCATGGATTATGGTGCACTGTATAACAGATACTGCTCAGATACAACAAGGACAGTTGTATTCGGGAGGGCTGACGAAAAACAAAGAGATATGTATGAAACTGTTAAACTGGCACAGCAGGAGAGTAAAGACGCTTTGAAGGCTGGAATTAATGGCAAGGATGTAGACATGATCGCCAGAAAAATAATTGACGAAAAATACCCGGGGAGATTCATACATAGCCTGGGCCATGGTGTGGGCTTAGACGTACACGACCATCCGGCACTGTCTCCAACACTTGATTTTATGCTTAAGGCAAACATGGTTATTACAGATGAGCCTGGAGTTTACATACCCGGATTTGGAGGGGTAAGAATTGAGGACGATCTGATTATAAAGAAAAATGGCCACGAGGAAATAACCAGCGCCCCAAGGGAACTTATGGAATTATGAAATGATAACATCAAATTTCTTTGTTGATTTCAGGCTTATTGAAAACGGTGGTCGTATAGATAAACTGGTAAATTCACTTGATCCTGACGACCGCAGATCTGTAAGAGAAGCATTTGACTATCTGAACGGCCTTGTGAGAAAATATGCTGATAATGAGGGATACAACATCACCATGGGGAAAAAGGCATTTGCCATTGCCATGTGGATGCTTCGCTACATAAATGAACCGGGAATGACATCCAGATTTGTCATTACCCAGAGAGATGTTTTTGAGAAGGAACTTTACAAGATTTCCAGTGAGGATAATGAAAATATTATATTTTACTGCGACGGTGCAGGAATAGAAGCCAGTGTGGATGGCGATGCATTTCACATACCATTTGATTTCTTCATAAAAAACAATAAAAAACTGTCAGGATACAAATACAGGCTTGTATACCAGAAAATCAGAAAAGGTACCATTGACGTCAGCAAAGATCAGTTCATACATCTTTTGCGGGAAGATTTCGTTGTAAAACTTATGGGTGTATACAATGTAATTAGTCCAGGAGATTCACAGAATGTATTCAGGAAATTTCTTGGAGACCTTGATAAAATAAAAAAAGATTTTCTTGAAATAAAGGCTAAAAATACTATATCACTGGGAGATGTCGATTTCACAATGTTTCCACCATGCATAAAAACATATATTACGCAGATGCGGGATGGTGAAAATCTTGCCCATCTGGCACGTTTCACTCTTGTAAGCTTCCTGCACAATGCAGGAATGACCAATGAAGACATGATAAATCTATTCAAATCAGTTCCGGATTTCAAGGAAGATCTTACAACATATCAGGTTAACCATATCACCGGAATTATATCTGGCACGGAATATTCTCCACCCAAATGCGCCACACTTAAATCCAACCATCTTTGTTTTATGGGAGATGACACATTATGCATCAAAATAAAGCATCCTATGCAATATTATGAGTATAAAAAGAAAAATTCAAGAAGAATGCAAAAGAAGTAACCTATAACTTTTCCCCTATAATTTTTATTATTGTTGATTTTTTTATATTTCCCTCAATTATAAACATTCTGGAATCTTCGTATGGGATTCTGGAATAATGGGCATCTCTAACCTCATATTTAACATTCATTGTATTTAGTATGTGTTCCAGTTTTTCATCAGAATAATTTTTAGCTCTTTCCCTGCTAATTCTGCGGCCGTATTTCCTGGAAATATTTGGATTGAAATATTGGGAATAAAGTGTTATCATTTTATTAATACTGCGTTGATTATTCCGTCCTGGCCAGGCCTGGATGTAATTTCTGCATTTCCTTCATCCGTGGATATTATTGTCCCTTTGTTCATTATATTTCTCTGGACATAATGCGGATCGGCATTGTTTTCTTTCACAGTCAATATTTTCAGCTTTTTCGTTGTCTTGTTTTCAGGATTGTAAATGTTAGCATAGTGTTCTTTCAGCAATAATAATTTCCTGTTTCCTCCCATGGTTCTGAGAGACCTGCGTTCTGTATCCCCGACTTTGGTAAATGAAGGTTCCCTGCCGAGTTCATATCTTCTCTTTGAGTGGTTCCTTCTTAACTTTCCTCCTGTAAACTTCTTTGTGCTTTTACCCTGATAAATTGTCATATCATCCCTTATTTATTGTAATTATATAAGTTTATTTATGAAAAATCAAATGTTTCTGATTGACAATGCTTCATGTTGAATTTTGCGTGCAAACTATAGCCTTCTTATACAAATCAGGGACTATCACTTTCGCATAGCTTTTTTTCCACACCGCACGATCCTTACAGTTTTGTGAGAGCCTGTTGCTGGTTACAGTGCAGCCGCTTTGGAGGCACCAAGTTGCCATGGCGAATATCCCTGTCTAGGTGCAATTTGTATACACATTTATCTGCATTATGTCCAGCAGGAAGACTGAGATATTTCCAGTTTCCTGCAGAGAATTTCACAGAAACAATCACAATCATGTGATTTTTCATGGCTTATCCTGCGAGTTAAAATACATAAAATAAAAATACAGAAATGCAATTTGATTATGTTGTGAACAGATATTCAATTATATTTAGAAATATAAGAAGTGTATGGTATCTTATAATTGCTGTAATTGCATCATCACTTGCATATGCTTATTTGCGCCTGTTAGTTCCATTATACATAGGAGATTCTGTAAATTACCTGGTTTCAAAGAATTATATAATTATACTTCATTTTGCCCTCCTGATTTTTGCAGTTACAGTGGTCTCTTCATTATTTGATTTTATAATTGATTATTATTCTAACAAGGCAAGCCAAAAATTTGTTTATAATTTAAGAAAGAACGAATTTGGCAGGTTATTGTCAAAAAACTATGAGTATTTCAATAATAACTCCACCGGGAATATACTGTCAAAATTTACCATGGATATTGAGACTCTTAGAAGGCTTGTAAATATGTCACTTTCCAATCTTTTCAGTGTGACATTCCTTATAATAATTGCCGGCATTGATCTGACCAGATTATATTATGGTTTCACGATAATATTCTTTATTGTTATAGCCCCCATAATTTATTTTACTTTCCTTATGCAGAGAAAGCAGAGAAAATTCTGGCGCTCACTGAGAGACAAATATGGCAAGATGAACAATATACTTAATCAGAATATTATAGGAAACCGCGTTGTACGTAGTTTTACAGCAGAGGAAGAAGAAATTGAAAAATTTGATTATTCTACAGATTCATATTTTGACGATTACAAGGGCATAGCAGGTGTACGTTCATTGTACAACCCCCTGCTCACACTCTTATTAAGCCTTGCAATAGGTTTTGTTTTGATATATGGAGGAATAAAGAGCATAGATTCAGTTATCTCTGTTGGAAGCGTGATCGCAGCTGTCAATATTTTTACCCTGGTATTAAGGCCAGTTAGATTTTATGGGCGATACATATCGTTCTATGAGAATGGCATGGCCAGCCTTGACAGAATTAATTCCATTAACAGCGACGGTTGCGATGAAAAGGGTACACTGGCACCCCCCATCAAGGGCAATATAAACCTGGAAAATTTAGGGTATAAAAGCAATAATTCCACAATATTGAAAAACATTAAAATGGACATCCATGCCGGTGATAAAGTGGCTATTGTTGGTGAGACTGGATCAGGCAAAACCACTCTTGTAAATGTTATTTCAGGCCTGTATAAAAATTACACCGGCCATGCCTACCTTGATGGGACTGAATTAAGGGAAATAAATGATGAACTGATAAGAGAGAAGATCGGTATTGTTTCACAGGATGCCATACTATTCTCAGGAACCATAAGATATAATATAACTATGGGCAAGGATTATCCTGAAGAACAGATAAGGGCAGCGGCTAAACTTTCCATGCTGGACGATTTTATTGATAGCCTTCCATCGGGTTATGACACACCAGTGGGCGAGAGGGGAATAACTCTTTCAGGAGGGCAGAAACAGAGAATGGCGATTGCAAGAGTAATTATAAGGAATCCACAAATTATCATATTCGATGATTCAACATCAAACCTTGATGCAGACACAGAGACAAAATTTCTAAGCACTATTGAAGGGTTTATCAGTGGAAAGACCACAATAATCATAAGCCATAAACTATCATCGGTAATGCTGGCAGAAAAGGCATATGTCCTGGAAAAGGGTGCCATCATGGAGTATGGAGATATAAAGGAACTTATAAATAAAAAGGGGTATTTCTCAGGCCTATTTGCAAGGAAATTCAGGAGTGATGCCATTGAATAACTATTTTATAAGGCTTCTCAGGGAAATACTTGCATACAAAAGAAACTCTGCTATAATAATCACATCCATACTGGGATCATCTATTATTGCAATGATTGGACCTTATCTAATAGGTATTGCCACGGATTCTATAATAGCACTGAAATTTAAAATACTTATAGTGCTGGCTATACTGTATCTTGGCATATATTTAGTTAACTATGGAGCAGAAAACAGAAGAACAAAGTATATGATGAACACATCCCAGGCGGTAATAAAAGATCTCAGGGACCGGGCATTCAAAAATCTCCAGTATGTCCCATTAAAATACTATGCTGGAAAGAATGCAGGGCAGATTATAAGCAGGATAACAAATGATGCGGAAACATTGTCTGATTTCCTGACATTCCAGCTTCCACAGGTGGTTGCAGGCATAGCGGGAATCATAGCTTCCATATTCATTATGGTTTATCTTGACCCCATTCTCACTGTGTATGCAATAATTATAATACCCATGCTCCTGGCGACGATATTTCTTATGAATAAGAAAATAAAATTCAATTATATGAATGTAAGGAGAAGGATAGCAGAGCTGACTGGCAATGTCAGTGAATCTATCAATGGAATAAAAGCAGTTAAAAGTTCAGGTACAGAAAATGTATTCAACGGTAACTTTGATACTGTAAATTCTAATAATTACTATGC
This sequence comes from Ferroplasma sp. Type II, assembly GCF_000496155.1. Taxonomy (NCBI): domain Archaea; kingdom Methanobacteriati; phylum Thermoplasmatota; class Thermoplasmata; order Thermoplasmatales; family Ferroplasmaceae; genus Ferroplasma; species Ferroplasma sp. Type II. The sequence continues at coordinate 72,584 of NZ_KI542717.1, read as the reverse complement.
AAATCTGAAGGCAGTGCGGCTCACATCACTCTTTTCCAGCATAGTTCAAGTGATAGAGGGCCTTGGAATAATGATTGTCCTGTATGAAGGTGGGACTGAGGTTTTTGGGAAAATTATAAGCATCGGAATTCTTGTATCCTTTATCGTTTACGTTCAGGGTTTTTTTAACCCCATAGTTCAGCTATCCCAGTTCTATAACTCATACCAGTCCTCATCTATTGCCATAGAGAGAATTTACAGGATAATAGATGAAGAAAAGGATTATAAGGTCAATGGAGAGAAAACACCAGCGTTCAGTAGGGATATAATGCTGAGCAACGTTACGTTCTCATATGGGCAGGAAAGGATTATTGATAATCTTTCAATGATTATTCAGAAAGGTCAGAGAATTGCCATAATAGGAAAAACTGGCGCAGGCAAAACAACCACATCTAATTTAATCCTGAATTTTTATAAACCTGATGCAGGTACCATATATATGGACGGCATAGACATAAATGATTTTAATACCATGGAATACAGAAAACTTTTTGGTGTAATTCTTCAGGATCCCTTTCTGTTTGATGGGACAATACTGGATAACGTTAGATTTGCAGATTCATCCATACCGGAAGATACTGTTCTCCAAAAAATCTCGGAACTGGGCCTGGAAAGTATTATTGGCCCCCTGGGCTTGTATGCTGAAGTGGGTGAACGTGGTACAAACCTTTCCGAGGGCCAGAGGCAGGCCGTTTCCATATTAAGGGCTGCAGTGAACAACCCGCAGATAATTATTATGGACGAAGCCACTTCGCAACTGGACATGAAGAATGAAGGAATAATTCAGAATGCAATATTCAAATTTATGGAAGGAAAAACAATAATTATAATAGCACACCATCTTGAAACCATAATAAATTCAGATTATATCTATTACATTGACAATGGAAGAATACTGGAAGAGGGGGCACCGGATCACTTAATGAATAAAGGAACAAGATTCTATGACCTTTACATCAAAAATAAATTATTGATTTAATCGTGATTATCCTTCTTCATGTTATCTGGAGACGGAATTTTCACCAGTTTCCCCTTTACATTTTCAACATCATACCTTTTGTCCAGTTCGCTCATTTTTTGCCTGTAGGCATCCTCAAGATTAAACTTAAGGTGATCCGCTATTGCAAAGCATGAAAATAAAATATCAGAAACCTCGTTTTTTATCATTTCAAGTGAATCCTTGTCTTTTCCGCCCACTATATTATTTTCGAATTCGCTGTTTCTCCATAAAAAAATTTCCATAAGTTCGCCGGATTCTATTGAACAATTCATTGCAAGATCTTTGATTGTGTGGAATTTTCTCCAGTCCCGTTTGTCTATGAATTCCCTTGTTATTTCCTGCAACTCCTTAATATCGGTCATGAATCCATATTGAATGAGAGAATAAATAGTTAATTTTTGGTGGGCAAGTAGATGATATAATAAATTATTGCAAATTCATAAGAACTATTATAATTATAGGAGGAGAGAGGATCATGTTCTCTTATGTGTTATATCTTATATGCTGTCGGTATTAAAGGCAATACCGGTCAGGACATTAGATGGCAATAATTACCCATGGATTTGAATTAGAAAATGCCAGGAATATAATTGATAAGATGAAGATACCCTATCCCGGAAAAATATTGAGTATCGTACCAACATAATTTTTGAAGAATTGACAGGTCAATCCGTGTAAAAGGACTTCTGCATGAGATTGCCCATAAACCTATTCTCGAAAGTCAAGTTTGAAACAATGTCTGGTGATTCATTAATTTTCTTAGAATTTTTATCTGCCATAAGCCTCAAAGGTTTTTGGCGATATAAATTTATTGAATAAATTCAGTCAATTGCATAATTCGTTTCCTCTCCTTTAGTTTGTTGAATTTCCAGTAAAAATATACCGTCTAAATTGTATATTATACAGCGGTCTCATTTTGGCAAGATAGTTTATTATTCCAGGTATTTTATATTGTCTTTCGATTTACCATAATTATCCTCCAGCAATAATCCTGACCGCCTTTTGAACGAGGTTAAATCCAGTGGTTCTTTCATAGCTATAATATATTTTCTTTAACTTTGAATAGACTTAATTATAATCAACATACGGGCAACTTCTTATATTTCTATTTGCTCCAAAAATGATTATGCAATAGACCGAGATTCTTGGATACCGGGTGACAACTCATTAAAATTATTTCGAAGAAGAAATGGTCTTTAGTATCCACAATGATAGGGAAGGAGGCGTTGGAGAATGAATCTCTCATATCAACAGCATACGATATCCTTGTTGATAATGGAATGGAGAAAGTATCAGAGATGTTTGAGAGATGGCATTCACTCCCAGTGACCATAAGAGATTAACAACCACAAATGTCTTGGAGGGATTAAATTTAGAATTGAAAAGAAGAACCAGGAAGATTGGTGTATTCCCATCTGATCAGTCATTGTTGAGGCTTGTTGTGTCAATAATGAAGGATATAAATAGATCGTTTACCACTATGGCGATTATATCCCGTTAGACAAATAATAATTGCTCTCAGAAGAATATTGTTGAAAGTTCCATAATTTCTAGCTAATAAACATTCATGCTTCGTGCTTCATTGGCTTTATCCATCATTTTATCATTATAGGGAGTATCGGGCAATGAATCATTGAGCATCATATCTGTTCCTGTATCTATCAGTTTCAGAATCCTGTTTTTAGTCATTCCAGGTTTCTTGAATGGTTTCCTGTACTTTCCAAATACAGATGGAATATCCTTATCTCCGAAGACAATCTTAACATATTCTGGATTGTCCATATTCTGGAATATTGCTAAGGATACACCGCTCTGTGCAAGAATGTTTCCTGTAGCAATGTTTCCACACCTCTTTCTCACATTCCTGCGTAGTTTTCTAAAGAACTGTTCCATATTGTTGTTTGTCCTCGGTATGGTATGTTCTGGATTATTGGCAAACAGCATGGCCTTTCTTTCATGATACTTGGCAACTATATGCTTTGCAGCAGTGAACATATGATTAGGAATATTCGTGTGAAGGTATATCTCCATCTCACCTGTCACAATATCACACTTTTCCTGAATTGAATCATCATCCTCTATAATATCTGAAAGATTGCCTTTCTCAGGCATGCGGAATGCATTCCTGATCTTCTGGAAGAGCATATTTATATCTGATAGTCTGTCTGCAGTTTCCTTAATAGCACTATTTTTTGTTATGCGTTCGATCTTATTTATTGCAGTATTGAGAAATTTTAAGGAATCCTCATCCTTTATGATACTTGAAAGATCATTGAGTTTCTTTTCTGCCTCCATGCATGAGAGATAGAAGTTCAGATGGTTAAGTGAGAAGGGAAAGCCATATCCAGAACTTCCATTAACAGAGAGAATGGATTCAAGTATCTTCCTTACTGACATGGCTTCCATGCCTTTGCGGTCTGTACAGAATCCCTGCTCCACCTCATACAGGGTAGACTGGTTATATGCTGGAATTGACCTGAGCAATGATTTCAATGGTGATTTTATACCTATTTTATTGATCATTATGCCAAGATCTGTATGCATATCACTCAGGAGATCCTTTCCAAGGTCACGGAGGAAGTGCATTAAGCATATCCTTATGGGTATTTCAGGAAATACATGTTTAAGTGCCTCCAGTATACCTGCACGCATATCTGATATTGCCCCTGAAGGTATTTTAAAATTCTTCTTTACTTTCACCAGTATATCCTTTACACTCTCAAATGATTCTGAATGGCATTTCTCTGCATACAGTGTGAAACCGGATATGGCATCCCTCACAACGATAACCATAGAAAATTCAGAATCTGTTGTACCGTCTATCTGCAGTATGTATGAATTCATTGCATCTTTTAGCCTGGGAATGTTTTCCTCATGTATCTCCATTAATATATCCATTCCCCTATTGCTTAACAGCCTCACATGGGATTCAGATATGCTATTGTTTAATCCTGCCGATATCTCAGAACATGAATAGCCCTTTATGAACCTGCCCATGGCAGCCTCCACCATAATATCATTGGCATAGGTGCAATGGGGACTTACAAGTGATTCCAGCATGCTGGATCTAAACAATGTTCCATGGTTGCTGCATTTCATGATCCTGTGGATTGCAGTAAACTCCCCCATGGAATATGACCTGACGATCCTCCTCTCTGTCTTGTATGCAATGAGATGTGCCCTGCATTCCGGACATACATGTGATGGATATCTGAACACTATTGCTGGAATCATTTCAGCTTCAGGAATACCTTATTCATCTTTAAATCGTTCTCTATGATGATCTTTGTTACTGGCCATGCATCATAACCGATGCCGATTTTCTTAAGTATTGAACCAATATCCTCCTGGCTTATATTCTTGTCCAGGAGTCTGGTAATGTATAGTAGCAGATCACCCGGCTCAATCTCCTTCTTTGAGTTCGGGTTCTTCCCCAGGTATCCGACATACTTCTGGACAGTCTTTCCTTTCACCCTTTTCACGTCAATGAGTTCGTAATATTCCTTTCCATGCCTCTTAACCTTATGCGGTATCACAGTCATGTATGGTAATTACCACACACAATATAAACCTTTCGGTACCCAATGTTTTCAATAAAAAATCCATAAAAAATAATTATTTATCTGACGGGATATAATTGCCATAGGTTTACCACTCTTCTTTACCTAGTTTTCCATTAATTTCTATAAGGATTAGAAACCAATAAATCTTTGTGTCGAAAGATGCCGGAAAGTGTGGTAAAATAATGTCATTATGAAATTCCACTCTCTAAAATTTGCGAAGTTAGGTTATAAATTATAAATTTAAAATTTTGGTACAGCGTTTGTAAATGCCATTTCAATAGATACTACCAGTGTATATATAGTTAGAAATCCAACACTTGATGTAAGTTTTCCTGTTACTGTCATAAGATTGTAGAAATATAAGTATGGGAGGGAGTGAAACACAAATCCATGAACATCTGGTGCAACAAAGAAAACGTCGTTAGGTATTGGTAACCACATGTATGCATATTGACCATATACAATTCTTGAAACATTTTTCATGTTGTGTATTTGTGTGGTCGCATTTTCAAAGTCAAGGTTTGTAAAGTAGTGGTTCAAAGTACTATTGTTAACCCATGCATCGTTCCCACCAAATGCTCCTCCATCAGCAGGCGAGTAAATTGGTATAAGTTGCTGGCCAATCGGATCTGGGTAATCCGGTCCCCAACCCAAATCCACAAATTGGGGTGTAGATGTATTTGTTGACCATGTACTAACATCAGATTCCGTGACACCGCTTGAGGTGAATGCTATTCCAATTTGTTTGAATGAATCTATAGCTATTGTCAGTTGTGCTGATAGAGTTGGATTAGATGGGGATATATATGTTATGTCGAATGCATTTGAAGAAGCGGATAGATCTTTTCCATGCGGATAATCTCCTATGTGAGTGCCATTTGGTAAAGTCACGTAGAAAGCATTCGGAGTTCCATTAAACTCACTGGCAGCCATAGTTAGGTTCTGCACAGCTGCGATGAGATTCTGGGCAGGCATCGAAAAGCCATCCGGGTTATAATAATTATTGCCATATACTGGAGACAGTGGTCCCAACTCATTATATGCTTCAGCTGTTCCGTTAAAGTTGTTGTTATACACTCCTAATTCGGCTGAATAATTCAAAGCGTCATATAGAGCTTCCCTGAAATGGGTGTTATTGGTGTAATTATAGGCAACATTCATGGATATATAGAAACTTGCAGTTCTCTTATACGAGTGAACAAGTTTTGAATTTCTCTCTGTTGTGTTGTGGAATCCATCTATCATTTGCTTGAATGATGCTGGCCCAACAACAGATATTTGCGATATTCCCTTATCGAAATCTTCCAATCTGTCTGCATGGGATAGCCCGTAATCTATAACCACGGTTTTTATATGTGCAGGCTGTGCTATTGATGGAACACTGCTATTATGCCCATTTACCCAGTAATCGGGATTAGCCTTTAAAACTATTGTGGAGAATCCTTTTCCAACACTTGAAATTACATATGGCCCGGATCCTATTATGCCATTTGCATTAGCGTAGGAATTTTGTGTATTTGCCTGTACTCCTCCATGTGCATCAACGTAACTTGGTTCCACTATGTCTCCCCACCATCCAGCTATATCCTGAAGTAGGTATGCATATTTATGTACAGTGTTAATTGTTATATTGTCGTTGGAATTTACAACCAAGGATTGATTTTTATATTCCATTACCTTCATATCTGTTTTATTATAGTTGAAGTGAGATAATATATCCGCAAGATCATTTCCAGCTACGGTATAGTTTAATTGATTCGAAACGGTTTTTCCATTAATTGTATATTTTGCATTATGTGGTATAGTATATCCAGCGTTTTCAAGTGCCCCTATTGTTCCATTTGGAAGTGTGACACCAGTCACTGCAGACATTGTTCCATTGAATAATATTCCGGAATAATCAGCTGCATATGGACCCTGGCCCATTAATACCCTGATTTCCCGCTTTTTACCACCATTATATTTTAACTGAACCAATTGTTTCCGTTGTTTCCAGCATAGAAATATTTATTAATAATGGTGGTATTTACCATCATTACAGGAAAGGTTCAGAAGATCAGGAAGACAGTCAACGGGTCTGTTTACGTATATGAGAGAATTCCATACTATGATCCAGCGATCAGGAACACAAAATATCATTACAAATACACTGGAAAGGAAGATAAAGGCGAGGTCAGGAAGGTGCGGTCAGTACTGCCCAGAAGATCACTTGTCTATGGCCCCTTCATTCCCATCATGGATATTGTAAAACAGACAGGCATCCAGGACATGCTGAAGTCCTATCTTACTGATGGGGAAAGCCAGAAGGTTATTGCACTGGCAATATCAAAGGTTGTAAGGCCATTGCCCATGTCATCCATACCAACATGGTATGGGGGGACATATCTCTCCACTGTATATCCAGTTAATCTGGACTCGCCGAGAAACAGCGAACTCATGGAGAAGATTGGTTCCTCCGATATTTATCGCAGATTCTCACAGGATCTGATAAAGAAGCTGCATCCGGGCAATTCCCTTCTCTATGATATCACATCAATACCATCATATTCATCTGCATCAATATTCGAGTATGGGCATGCAAAGGATCATCCTGAACTTGAGCAGATAAATCTCAGCCTTGTCATGGAGAGGGACCGCCATCTTCCATTATCATTTGAGATATATCCAGGAAGCATTCCTGATGTCACAACACTGAGAGGGGTTGTGGAACAACTACAGCCAGTCATTTCAGACATTGCACTGATCCTTGACCGTGGCTTCTTCTCTATGGACAATCTCAGGCTCCTCAGGGAAGCGGAATATATCATCGCAGCATCATTCATGAGAAAGGAGGTGAAAGCAGTATATTCCAGTGCATCAAAAACAGTGGACAGGGCAGACAATGCAATAATGTATGAGGGATACCCAATATTCTGCAGGCATGTATCATTCTCTATGGAGGATCTGGAACTCCAGGGCTATTTCTACCATGATGTCAGGAGGGAGAGTGATGAACGTGCTGATCTGCACAGGAACATAATGGAACGCAGGAAAAGGATAGAGTCACTGCAGGTGAGGAGGGGAATTAAGAAGAGCATAGAATCTATTGCAGGTTCATACATGAGGTATATCACATACAGGATTGAGAATAATGCTGTTGTTACCAGTGCAAGAGACAATGCCATATCTGCTGCAGAGAACAGGATGGGAAGATTCCTGTTAGTATACAGGGGAGAATACTCAGGATCTTCCTGCCTGAGTGTATACAGGCACAGGGATGCCATAGAGAAGGCATTTCGTATACTCAAAACTGATATGGATATATTTCCACTCAGGGATCATAAGGAATCCACAATCCGTGGAACAGTATTTGTGTTCTTTCTTTCACTATTAATAAGATCAGCTCTGAGAAGGGGCATGGAATCCACTAAGCTCAATGAGAAATACTCCATGGAGAGAATGTTCCTTGAGCTTGAGAAACTGCATATGATAGAGGATCAGAACGGTGACCTTAAGGAACTGGAGAGAACAAAGAAACAGAAGGATATACTTGATCTACTGAACTCAGTATCATGGTGGTAAAAGTAGGGAGATCAGGTTAATACTCCTCTTGCAAAGGAAAACCATACTGATGAGGCATTTAACTGCTGGCCATTGCTGAAATTAGCATAGCTCCTTATATCAAACGTATAATGGGTATCATTGACATTGTAAACATGGCTAGCTAATACTGGTACTACGCTCGTTGAACTACCGTTAAATTCTACCAGAGTCTGAAATACTGCAGCGAATAATGGACCATTAGTCGAAAAAAACCCTGTTGCAGGATCAAGTTGTTCTGGAGCGGCTGTCTGAGACGTATCTGTGAATGCATGTGTCGGGTGGTACAAAACCAAAAATGCTGTACTCACCAGGATAATAGCAACCACAATTACTATTATAATCTTCAATCCTTTTTTCATTTGTTAATTTAATACATTATTATATTTAAACTTACTTATAACATATATTAACATGAATTTTTATAAAAGTTAATTATAAATAGTTGTTTAATAATTAATTCAATAATTATACTATTAGTATTAACATTAAATCATAGTATAATCTACTTTGCCTCTAACACCTTTCATTAAAAAAAGAATATAGAGCTGAGCCGATCTCACCAAAGTAAGATGCCCTATTCACCATCTCATATCAACTGATTAGAGGGATTAAACAATTATTTCCAGTGGAAATCTCTAACATATGTTAATGCATCTGTCCGTATAAAACAATTTTTTCTTATATATTTAAACTCCAGCCTAAAACTTTCCCTGGACATTAAATTATTGATGCTCACATTAAGCCCTTATCATAATGCGGAGGGTCGGATTTGAACCGGCGAACCCCTTTGGGAATAGATTTTGAGTCTATCACCTTTAGCCTGACTCGGTAACCTCCGCTTGAACTTATATTGCATCATATATTATAAATTTTATAATGAATGGTATTATGACTGTGTATGGAACTATGCATCTCCATAGATGAAAAAAACTGCAACGCCCTATACAATTCCCTGATACAGGATAATAATCAGGATATAGCTATGAAATGTGAAGACAATAAACTTATAATAAAAATAATTAATGTAAAAATAAGTTCCATCTACAATCTTGTAGATGATATTATAAGAGATTATGAAACATTCAAAAAAGTTGGTGAGTTATAAATTCACTCTTCAATGGTTAAATTAAGTTTTTCAGTCAGTTCCTTGTACCGGTTTCTGATAGTTACTTCAGTAACTCCAGCTACCTCTGCAATAGCCCTCTGGGTTCTTCTCTCGCCGGTTATAAGTGATGCTATGTATATTGCAGCGGCCGCAACTCCAGTAGGGCCTTTGCCTGATGTTAAATCGTTGTCTATAGCCATTTTCAGGATCTCTTCAGCTCTTTTTCTTGCTTCCATAGATAGCCTTAGTTTCGAGCAGAACCTGTTCACGTAGTCATCTGGTTTTGATGGAAGTATGTTCAGTTTAAGATATCTGGCCATTATTCTGTATGTTCTGCCTATTTCTTTCTTCTTGACCCTTGTGACTGATGCAATTTCATCCAGTGTCCTGGGGACATTGGTTATCCTGCATGCTGCATATATGGATCCGGCCACAACACCCTCTATGGATCTTCCCCTGATCATATTCTGTTTGACTGCCTTTCTGTATATGACAGCGGACGTCTCACGAACGTCATTGGGTATACTGAGGTTGGAAGCCATTCTTTCAAGTTCCTGTAATGCCTGTGAAAGATTTCTCTCGGCTGCATTTGATACTTTTATTCTCTTCTGCCACTTCCTGAGTCTATACAGCTGTGCCCTATTTCTTGTAGGTATAGACTTTCCATAGGAATCCTTATTTTTCCATGATATATCTGTGGACAATCCCTTATCGTGTATTGTGTAGGTCATTGGAGAACCGGTTCTGGCCCTGCTTTCACTCTGTTCCGAGTCAAAAGCCCTCCATTCCGGTCCCTCATCAATGTAACTGTCATCAATGACAAGGCCGCAGTTGGAGCATACCAACTCTCCTCTCTCATAATCTCTTACGAGTTGTGAAGAACCGCACTCTGGGCATTTATCTATTTCATAAATATTTTTTTTCTTTTCTGTTGCCATTTTTTTATCACCTTAACATTTAATATATACCTTCTGGATGTTTTCATCCTTGCTGGCTATATATGCGAGTGCGTATGGATCTGACACAGGTCCAAGTATTTTTGTGACCTTACCGATAACTGCGTCATGTTCATTAACTAGTTTGTTATGAAGTCCGATACAATCATTAATTTTCAATAATATCTCATTATTGAAAGTATGTACTACTGTGCACTCAGTTTTCATATACAGTTCTATATACAAATTGAGCATATAAATGTTTCGTAATATTATTAAAAAGATATGTTATATTATTAAAATATTCGTGTATAAACCTGTATATTACGGATTTTACTTAATCGTTATATAATTTACAAGTAAATTTTTAAACAAAATATGAACCATACAAATACTAAAACTTTAATACTTAAAGTAATATCTATTTTAATATTTAGGTGTGTCTATGGAAACAGATGAAGTGAAAAAATGTCCAGAATGTGGATCTGTTCATTTGGTTAAGGATTATGACAGAGGTGAATTGACATGTTTTGACTGTGGAATAGTTATTGAAGATTTTCTTATTGACCAGGGTCCTGAGTGGCGTTCCTTTGATTCTGAACAGGACGGTAAGAGATCTAGAACAGGGTCACCTATGAGCTATTTAAGCCATGACAAAGGATTAGCTACAGAAATCTCATGGTCCAACAAAGATTACTATGGCAAGAGGATCCCACATAAGAACAGATCACAGATTTATAGGGTAAGAAAATGGCATCAGAGGATCAGGGTAAGCAATGCTGCAGAAAGGAATTTGGCACTTGCGCTCCAGGTTTTAAATGAAGATGGGGCAAAACTCGGAATTCCAAAGGATATAAAGGAAAGTGCTGCCCTTATATACAGAAAGGCCGTAGAAAAAAACCTTATAAGGGGAAGAAGCATAGAAAGCATTGTATGTGCCGCTATTTACGCATCTTGCAGGATGATAAACATACCACGGACACTTGATGAGATTTCTAAGGTTTCCGAGGTCAATAAAAAAAAGATAGGAAAAGCTTACCGGCATCTTGCGAAGGAACTTTCCCTGAATCTGAAGCCCACAACTCCCTATTCATATATATCCCAGTTTTGCAATAAACTGGACCTGGACAAACAGGTTATTATGGACAGTGAACACATAATAAGGCTTGCTGGTGAATCTGGAATATCAACTGGAAAAGGCCCAACCGGCATTGCGGCAGCAGCCATATATATATCCGCAATGAAAAATGGGAAAGCACGCACACAGAAAGATGTGGCCAGAGTCTCTGGTGTTACCGAGGTAACCATAAGAAACAGATATAAGGAGATCAGCAAAAGGCTGGGACTAGATGACCTGGAATGACATATTTATTCTCGGGCACTTTTTAGCTTATTACATCATGGAAGTTCTCACACCAATGGATATAAAGGCTGTATGATCCACTATGTTGTTGTCAGGCCTTGTGGCGTTTTCTCTTACTATAATATTGCGTTTTATTAATTCTACTGTTTCAAGCACATAAAATTTTGAATTTTTCATAGTCAAAACGTTTTTCTCAGCCTGGTTGAAATTTGGAGAGTATGTCACGAGATACCCGCCTGGTTTTATGCATTTTCTCATATTTTCAACCGCGTTCCATGGATCAGGAATATCTAATATGGCCGCATCGTATTTTTCTTTAAAATTCTCTATTCTGACATCGGCTGCAATGGTTTCCCAATTATCCGGCGGCATAAACTTTTCTATATTGCCGCGTGCTATTCCTATTGTTTTTTCGTTTAAATCCAGGGTAACAAGTTTCCCTTCTTTCCCAATTGCCTTTAATATGGAGTAACTGAGGGAACCCGTTCCTGCCCCTGCCTCCAAAATATGGCTACCCGGAAGTATTCCAGCGGCGTAGATAATGTATGAGGAATCAAATGGCAATATGGCCTGGGTATTTCTTCCGGCTATTTCATTGAAGAATATTGAATCTGGTTTAAGTACAAGAAAATCTCTGTTTCTTATCCGGATCGAGTCTCCTGGTTCAAGAAATGTGTTCTTCGGAAGACTAATCTGTTCCTTTCCAAAATAAGCTGTAAGAGTACCCTCATCCAGAATTCCTGTAATTCCTTCAGATTTTAGGATTAACATTTATCACCACTATTTTTTGCACACATTAATAAAATTCCTGAATATTTCTGTTCCATACTCTGTATTATTCACTTCTGGATGAAATTGGACAGCAAATATGTCCTTTGTTTTATGGTAGTATGCCTGTACCTCACATGTGTCCGATGAAGCGCACAAAACATATTCGTCCTGCAAATTTTTAATTTCGTCGTTGTGGCTTTCCCACGCATTGATTGTTTTAGGCAGATTGCTAAATATAGATTCATTCCTGATAAATATCACCTTCTTCCTCCCATATTCTGGATGAACAGCCCTGGTTACCGTTGAACCGGAATTAAGGGCAATGAACTGTGCTCCTGCACATATGCCTAGTATTGGATAGTTATGTGTCTCTATGTACTGTTTAATATACCCAAGTTTTCCAATTTCAGATTCTATACTTGCTGGCCCCCCTGAAAGTACAAGTCCATCAAGATCGTCGAGTTTTTCATTTTCTACAGTATTCGGGTATATTTCAGATTCCACTTCAAGTGATCTGATAACCCGCCATTCGCGATGGGTCCACTGGCCACCGTTATCAATAACTCCTATCTTCATTTGTTGATAATACTATACATATATTTAAATTAAGAGACACGAAGCATCAATGCCCCTGCACGGCTTAGGCAGCAATTATATGTTTAAACGCCCACGTATCCATATATAATCTTTGAAAATTCTAATTTAAAAATTCTCCTTAACGTGTTGAATAACGATAATATTAAATATTGCCATTGATTTATTATATCGTGGTATGGTATGAATGGCGAACGTTATTTCTATTACCTTAAACTGATAAATAACCCGCCGGAGAATTCTGTGGTGGAATATTATACGGATTTATCGACGCAGCTGGAAAATGACTATGACCTGTCTGTAAGCCAGATTACAGAACTAGAATCTCTTATTAGCAATTATATAAAAATGAAGGCAAATCCACACGTGAAGGTTATAAATGCTTTGACCGGCATAGAAGAAGAGCCGCCTAAAACTGTGATAGACGATTTTGGCGGAAATGCTGTTTTTACCGGGAAAGAAACCAGGTATGGCATAGAATGGAGTGTCTATGAGCCCCGTGCAAGCAATAATCTATTTTTTAAAAAATGGTATTACAATGAAAAAATAGCATCCATACTTGATAAAACGCTTGAAAAAGCAATTCCACATAGAATTCCGAATTACTTTGACATACCCCCATGGATCTTCGGTAATTTTTCCTATAAGGGCATAAGGTATATACCATTAAAGGATGTTATAAACAATGCCATAGAAATGGAAATAATACCCAATAAGTACTACCTGGCTCAGAAAGGCATAAGCAGGGAACTTATAGATAACTTGGACGATAATAATATGTGGTTATAATTCTTTTAAGTTAAATTTAAATATTTTAGTATTATACTAATAACTATGGAATATAATATTACCCGGAAGGAGAGGGATTGCATTGTAGCACTCCATGAAAATTCTGGTTTTCCATTAAGATTGTTTAATATTGCTGATATCCTGAAAATCAAAGCCCCTACAGCCTATGAGCTTGTAAAGAGATTAGAATCCAAGAATATTATAGAAAAGAAAAATGGGGTGATATCTCTGACACCAAATGGAAATATGATTTACAGTGAGATAATAATGGCACACAGGACACTTGAGATAATGCTCACAAAAAGTGGTGTAAATTCAGACAGGGCATGCCAGCAAATAGAGAAAATAGATTACCTCATGGATGATGTTTCTATCCAAAAACTTTTCAAAAGCCTTGGCCAGCCTCAGACTTGCCCACACGGAAAACCTGTAATTTCTAAATAATTATTCAAAAATCTTTTTTATTCTTTGGGATAGAAGAAGTGAGCCTATGGACATTATTTTACCATTCTCCACATCGATTACTGACATAGATGCATGCCTTATGTCCATGCCGAAACTTTCTTCCTCGTTCAGTTCAAGATAATGTGCCAGTGCACATCTTATGGGAAATGAGTGGCTTACCACCAGATATGACCCCTCATAGGAATTTATAAGATCAATCATTCTATTTTGCTGAGACTCGAAAGATTCCATGCCCAGTTCATTGCGTGATTTATCTGGTATGTCAACTATCCGCTTGCCGTTGTATTCCCCAAAATCCGATTCCACCGCCCTGTTGTCTGTGGTTATTTGAAGGTTTAAGAACTGATTTATTATATTCGCTGTTTCGACAGCTCTCAAGACAGGGCTGGATACTATGCCATCAAACTTGAGGCCTTTTAACTGTTCCCCGGTAAATCTTGCCTGTTCTACTCCCTCTTCTGTAAGCCTGTACTTATTAAGTTCACTGGAAAGTATTCCATTTCTGTTTGTATAGCTTTCCCCATGCCTTATAAGTACGACATATTTCATAATTAACATATTATTAAATGGTTTATAATTTTATTGAATTTTGGTTATCCGGTTTACAATATATTTGTATAGAAAAATAACATACCTTTTCATGAATAGACTGGCACATGAAAACAGCCCATATCTAATAGAACATTCAAATAATCCTGTTGACTGGTATCCCTGGTCAGATGAGGCATTTGATCTTGCAAAGAAAGAGAATAAACCGGTTTTCCTGAGCATTGGTTATTCTAGCTGCCACTGGTGCCATGTTATGGAACAGGAAAGCTTCATGGATCCTGCTGTGGCAGAAAAGATGAACAGCACATTTGTATGTATTAAGGTAGACAGGGAAGAGCGGCCTGACATAGACAGCCTTTATATGACTTTAAGCCAGGTAATGACAGGTACGGGCGGATGGCCACTTAATGTAATACTGACACCGGATAGAAAACCTATTTTTGCATTCACCTATATACCACGGGTTTCAAGAAATAATATGATAGGCATAACTGACCTGTGCGACAATATTTCGTACCTCTGGAAAAATAAAAGAGAAGAAATGGAAAAAAACGGAGATGAGGCAATATCACGATTAAATAACGTGGAAAACAAAGCGGCAAAAACTACTTCCCTGGATTATAAAAATATTATAGAATCAACATATGAGTCCCTTAAAAAAAATTATGACAGCGAATACGGTGGATTTGGCAGTGCACCAAAATTTCCCTCATTTCAGCATATTATCTTCCTGTTAAATTACTATAAAAAATATACCTCAAAGGATGCGTTGGGAATGGCAGAATATTCGCTCCATATGATGTATATGGGTGGCATGTACGATCACGTTGGAGGGGGGTTCCACCGGTATTCTACCGACCCTTTCTTCAGAATACCTCATTTCGAAAAAATGGCATATGATCAGGCAATGGCAATAATGGCATATTCTTATGCCTATGATATCACTGGAGATACTTTCTATAAGAATGTAGTATATGAGATATACAAATTTCTGAAGGACGAAATGCTTTCAGGTGGATTTTATACGGCTGTTGATGCTGACTCTGAGAATGAGGAGGGGAAATTCTATACATGGGCATATTCAGAACTGGTAGAATCTGTAGGCAAAAAATTTGTTTCTGATTTCAATATAAATCCAGAGGGTAATTTCTACGATAACAATTCCAGGCAGTCTGGCAGGAATATACTCTACATGGATAGGAGGATTCAGGGTGATCCAACTTCCATGTACAGAAAAGAGCTTGAAACGTTGAAAAAAATCCGTGATAAGAGGACAAAGCCATTGATAGACGATAAGATACTGGCCGATGTAAACGGACTCTTGATAAAGGCCATTTCAATAGCATCCATGATTTTCAGTGATAATAATATGTTGCAAACTGCAGAAAATTCAGCAGATTTTATTATGAATTATATGTACACCAGTGCCAGGCTCATGCATTCATTCAGGAAAGGAAAGTCTTCAATTGAAGGCATATTTGATGATTATTCATTCATGGTTTCCGGCCTCCTATCCCTTTATGAGGCATCATTAAACGAAATATATCTTGATTATGCCAGGGAACTTCATAAACTCCTTATGGAAAAGTTTTATGATGAAACAAATGGTGGATTTTATAGCAACAGGGGAGACCTCCTGGTAAGGCTCAAGGAATCATATGACAATGCCATACCATCCGGTTTTTCCTTTGAAGTAGGAAATCTAGTGGTTTTCAATTATATTGATAACAAATATGCAGAAGAGCTTGAAAAATCAATCAAGGGAATAGCAAAGGACATTCAGGTGCAGCCTATTTTCTTTTCTTATACTGTCTCATACTTTTTCAATCTGCTTGAATTCTATAAAATAAGCACAGATTCAGGTGAAATACTGGATTACCTGCAACACCACTATCCCAGTGACTATTTCTTTATCAAATCCGGGAATAATGAAATCTCAGTGTGTGATACCAGTAAATGTTTTCTTATAAGAAACCTGCAAGAACTAAAAAATTTAATAGGGCATTGAGGCTATTATAAAAATAATGCTTTTCTGTCTTTAAAATTGCAGTATATTTAAATGATTATTTCCGGCAGTGTTAATGTTGGATAAATTAACCTTTAATATCATGCCGGGGTCGGGGATTGAACCCGAGGCCTTCGGATATCTCAGTTTTTCACTTATGAGTCCGACGCTCTACCAACTGAGCCACCCCGGCTTATAAAAATATCAGTTTGGAAGAGCCTCGACTGGCTCCTGTTCCATATTAGTAGGCATTTCATCACGCTTTCCAATTTCCGTCTTCCTTACCTCTATCTTTCTGATAGGATAAACATCCTTTATGGAATTTACAAGATCTCCATAGACATCGTCTCCTATTATGTAATTTGCAAATGCCCCAAGATCCATTTCTTTTGCTTTGTTAACAATGTAATCAACTACTGTGGCGCGTACCTCAGACCTTTTTGTGCCAGTAAGTTTCTGATCGGCTACCAGCACTAATTTAACCGCTATATTGTACAGGTCATTTGTTTTTACATCTGTGACTATATCCATTCTCTCTCTTCTTCTCCTGACCATTCTTCTTATGGTATCGTCACTGACTTCATGGCCAATAAATTTTGTAGTGCATCTTTTTCCCTCGCAATTATCTACCTGGAATAAAACCATTGAACTGGCCTTCTTAAAATTGCCTGTAAATGTAGATACAGGAACAGCTATAGTCCTGTTGATCATATATTTAGGGTCTGCACTTGGGCTTAACCCTATCTCCTTCTCACCGAAATATGACGGTGCAACAATTGTGTACCATGACTTCTCCTTCCATTTATCCTTTGTAGTTGATCTTCTTCTATCTGCCATTAAATCCCTCTTATTAATTGAGCTTAACTTAGTAGTGAAATACTTTATTGCTTATAAATTTATAATGTTTTCGAAATATCGAATTAATACCATCTCTCTGCCAAATAAAATCTATACTGGCTAAGGCTTTAATCTTCCTGATTTAAGGCAATTAACTGACAGGGGCAAAAATATGAAAATCATGTTCTACTGATAGCAGAAGTCATGCAGTGTGCTCCCCCATAGCCACCTGTTATTTCACTCAAATCAATTTTTATCACATCTATCCCGCTTCTCAGCATTGCATCACTTTCAGGGAACATTTTTCCTTTTCTCATTTCCATATCTTTCAGTATTTTATGGCGTGTGCCAGCATCGAAAACATCCTCTGCAAGAAGTTTGTGTATCACTTTAGAAGAATCTATAGCTATTATTTTCCCATCTGATAGTGTCAGGAAATTTGATGAATAAGAAAGTTGCTCACTTATTCCAAGATCTATGAATTCATAGCCCTCGCCCTTCATAAAATTATACAGTGTTGTGCTTGACTCCAGGGAATAATCTCCATTAGAATTTCTTGCATATATCCTTGACGTTGCAGATTTTGCCAGAACTACCGATGTAATTGCTATGCCCTTTGCCGGGATATTGAAATAGGTGTCCAGATGCATATTGACCATTATGTCATGGCCATCCATAAAATCATATAATGGATTAGAAACAATTACTATCCGTGGAAAATCAAAAACCCCGGAGTTAATGGCTTCCATTGCCCCTGTTTCATCCGTTCTGTTACCTGTGCCTATAAGGCAAAAGTCACCGGCCGGCATAAAATCACCTCCCTCAAAGAATCCCCTTATTATTTTCTTGGTTTTAATCCCGAGGATTTCCTGGAATACAAAGGATGTTATATCTGTCTCTTTTCTGCGCTGCTGCATTTTCATGTTGCCTATGAGCACACCGGAGGATATGGCCTGCTGATCCCTCATAAAATAGAGATTAGCCAGTGGAAGATTGGAATATACCCTTGGGTACTGTATTCCGGCCACATACTCTTTAAGATCTATTGAGGGCTCCATTATTAATGCCTGGAATAATGACAGAGAATCCACATATCTTATATTCTTAACCATATCATTTTTAGCAATTTCCACCGAGTCCTTTGTGCCGTAAAAACTTACCAGTGACATTATTTTCTCTTCCAGTTTTTTCCTGAACGACCTTTTGTTTTCAGCCTCATCAACAATTAAATTTTCCAGAAGATCAACATGCACACCATTTTCTTTCAGTACATTTTCCAGTGATTGATGTTCTTTACTTGCGATAGAATAGTTAAAGGGGCGCTCAAAAAGGAATGGTTTTGGAGCCAGCATTGCATAAGTTATTTCCGTGCCTGGTCTATGCATTATAACTTTGCTTAACCTCCCCCATTCTGATTTTATTTCCATATGAGCATATTGCAAAAGCTTTAAAATGTTTTTCACAGTGGATAGAAAACCCCATCATACCTGTAGAGATTTACCTCCTTTTCATGAAATGGTTTTCGGTATGTTATAATGTCAAAGGTTTTAGAATTCATAAGTTGTGTTTCTTCATCTGTACTTGATAAAACGATAAACTTTGTAACCTCCGGTTCTTTTATCACTATCCTGAAAGTTCCACGGAAAAATTCCTTAGAGCTTATGGTAATAGTGCCGCCTTTCTGGATATCCAGAAGCTCCATAGTATTTGGCCTGATGTTTTTGATCATATAATATTTCTTGTAATAAATTACTGACCCCTTGACAAGGTCAAGAATTCTGATGAGATGCGTGTATCTAAAAAGATCCTTGCTATCCTTTCTCCCTGCAAGTGATTTTGTAATTTTCATATTGCAAAAATAGTCCAGTTCCATAAGTTTGTCAATCTTGACTGCGTCCTCTTTCTTGCCAAGGTATATATCGAGCCCCTCCTTTAGTGTATCAATTCTGGAGATGAAAGAGTTAGGGTCATTCTTATTCATGTTTTTCATAAATTTTACTATTGTTTCTTTTACATCTTCGAGAATTTTTCCGTATTCAGTAGTGAACGTCCTTAACTGTATAACCGCTTCATAATAGGAACCCGTAACTTTGTTGCAAACAGGGCAGCTTTCTTTGTTTATCTTAAGATTAATTGCTATTTCTTTATTCACTTCACCGAGATTTCTGTCATCTACCGCAACCTCCATAAATATCTGGTTTTCATCTATTTTATAAGATCTTACACTGGAAATTTTGTCGGATTTATCCAGAATTATGTGAGAAACAGCATTTTTGACTATAAATTTTTCAGTGTCGTCATAATGCCATTTCTTGTTGAGTCTCACTGCACCGCATTTGGGGCATATGGTAAAATCCATGTTCTCTGATTTAAGGTGAATTTTGTCTGATAGGCAACTTTCACAGAGGCCAAACTTAAACGCCTCATTTTTCCCACATAGAATACATTTCATATTATTTAATATTACAACAGCTTATTTAACCTTCTGACATTCCCTCCTTACCTAAAGCATTGAAGGTTTTCACCTTTGCTTCGCCATCATTCCTCACGGCCTGGATGGGTCGCAAGAATCCATTACCAAGTCCTAATGCCGGTTACAGAGCTCCAGTTCCCTGTATCGCTGTCGACATACAATTAGAATATGCCATCATCTCTATTATTGTCTAACCGGAACACAGGGGAGCTCCCATCTTTTACAGAAAATTTATTGAAGAAATCCCCATCATGCCACTTTTCGAACTTATAAAACTCTAATGTTTCAATTCTGGAGAAGGTTCAAACTGCAGCGTGAGGTGATTGACTCCGTATTCTTTCAGGTAATCATCAATTTCCCTCCTCACAGGTTCCAGCTCCAGTAAACTGCTGTTATTGGCTGCATAGACATGGACGGTAGCCATCCTGTAATGCCTGCAGACATCCCAGATATGGAGGTGGTGAACCATTGGAAACCTTTGTTTAAGAGAAGACTCAATCTCAACAGTGTTTATGTCTGTGCCTTCCATGAGTAGGCGAATATTTCCCGTGATCAATCCCCAGTTCATGATAATGGATACTACAATTATCACAATGACGAACATGAAAAGAACAAATCCAGAGGGATATAATATAAGGATCAGAGAGCCGACAAGTGCAAGGGCAGTGGTAAATATATCCTGAAGGGTGTGGATGCCCATGGTCTTTGTTGTGAGATTTTCATCACCGTGGAGGAGCAGGGCAATTATTGGCAGAAGAAGCAGCGACAGTGCGGAGCTATAGACGGTGTACAGGGGCGAATGTATCCTTGAACTGTAAATCTCAGGTATAGAGATGATTGCTGTATAAAGCAGCAGTAAAATAAATGTCATAATAAGTAGCACACTGAAAATGCTCTCGAGCCTGTGAAAACCATAAGTAAACTTCCCAGTGGGCGGTAGCTGGACAATGCTGTATGAGGCCAGTGCAATTGTCATCCCCGCAGCATCCACTATTCGATCGGAGACGAGAGCCATTGATAAGGCATTCCTGCTGGAAATGAAACTTAGAAGGAATGCAAGAAAGAGGATCCAGTAAAGGGCATTTGCAATAGCTACACGTCCTCTCCTCCCGGCCGGGTTTCCCTTTTCCATATAACAACATTATAACATCAATAAAAATATTTGTTGAGAAATGAACATGGGAAAAAATGGCATTGTTTTAAAAAATTTTTATGAACTGGGTAAGTTAAGCAATGTATTTTCGCCAGAACTATATTCCAGATCCTTTATCTTTGACTCAGACAACAGAGTTATTGTTAAGAGTTACCCAACAGCAGACGGTTCAGATAAGACTGGAAAAAATCATGAATTCTGAAACAACTCCGACAATTGCAAGGGGAAGGAAGTTCCTAAAAACTCTTCCCTACTGCTGCAGAAGCACCACTTATAAATTCCCTGACATTTGCTGGACACACATAGAGAAAGTAGATGAAAATCAATTGTAGCTCATGCCCCTGTCCATATAAAACAATTTTTCTGGATATTATGAATTCCGGCAAAAAACTTTCACTGGATTTTCTATAATATTTACCAGCATTAAACCTTTATTACAATGCGATTGCCGGGATTTGGACCCGGGTTAGTGGCTTGGGAAGCCACTGTGATACCAGGCTACACCACAATCGCTTCTTTGGGTATTATTTTACAATATATAAATTTATAATATTCTTATTTGCCTTCTCCTGGCCAGATCAAGGACAGCAAAACCCATGTCAGTTGGTTCATAATTCTTGTCCATAAGCCCCATCTCATATAGCTTTTTGCATCTATCCGGGCAATCTTTCCTTATCCGTTTCAATGAAAGCAATTTTAGGCAATCTATTTCAATGTGTTTTATGTATTCTCTTTCTGTCATATCCTTGAGTATGTAATGGCCTTTATTTGTTATTTCATAATATGTGTGGTGCTTATGAACTTCATTAGTCTTCTTCAGCTTTGCCTGTGTTCTTTTGACTGAGGAACCACTATATTTTTCTATTAATCCCATGGAATAAAGCCTTTCTATATATATTTGGACATTTCCTTGAGGTATGCTGGTATAAATTTTTATATTTTTTGCGTAATCAAGTTTTGCCAGTTGAAAATGTTCTAGAACCATAAGCATTTCATGGTTCATTGCCAGCATTTTTTTTATTTCTTCACATTCCATATATCATTTCCAATGTTATTAAAATATAAAAATTTAATTTACTGCAGGATACGTGTTATCAATGGTCACTATATTGGTGTTAAAGCAAACCTTAAATTACCCGTTAGTGATTTCAAATTGGTGTTTATATGGAAAATTTAGATCCGTTTGATATTGCTCTCGAGCAGCTCAATAAGGCTGCAAAAGTTATGAAACTTGATAAGGCCAGTATAGAGCTTTTGAGCTCTCCTAAAGAGATCCTTCAGGTAAGCATACCTGTAAAGATGGATAATGGCGAAACACAGGTTTTTACAGGATTCAGGGTACATTACAATAATGCAAGAGGACCCATGAAGGGCGGAATAAGATATTATATTAAGGAAAATCTTTCGGAGGTAAAAGCCCTTTCTGCATGGATGACATGGAAAACAGCCCTTCTGGGTCTTCCTTTCGGTGGTGCAAAAGGCGGAATAATATGCGATCCGAAAAAAATGAGCAAGAGAGAACTTGAAAGATTAAGCAGGGGCTATATAGATGCAATAGCTAATTTCATAGGCCCTGAAATAGATGTTCCCGCTCCAGATGTTTACACCACACCACAGATAATGGGATGGATGATGGATGAATATGAGAAAATAGTAAGGCATTCAGCTCCTGGCGTTATTACAGGAAAACCATTGACAATTGGCGGATCCCTGGGAAGGGGCGATGCAACTGCCAAGGGAGGAATGTATGTATTAATGGAGGGTGCAAAATATAAGGGTGTCGATCTTTCCAAGGCAAAATTCGCAGTTCAGGGATTCGGAAATGCCGGTCAATTTGCAGTTAAATTTGTAAAAGAGATGTTTGGCGGAAAGGTTGTAGCAGTTTCCGATTCAAGTGGAGGAATCTACAAGGAAAGTGGAATAGATTACAATGAACTCCTTGCACACAAGGAAAAAACTGGGACAGTAGAAAATTTCCCTGGCTCAAAAAACATAACAAACGAGGAACTTCTTGAGTCGGATATTGATGTGCTTATACCTTCAGCAATAGAAGACCAGCTTACTGGCGAGAACGCATCTAAGGTAAAGGCAAAGATAGTACTTGAACTGGCAAACGGGCCATCAACCCCAGAGGCAGATGAGTATTCTATAAAAACAATGTACTGCTTCTGCCTGATTTCCTTTCAAATGCAGGAGGTGTAACAGTATCATACTTTGAATGGGTTCAGAACATAACCGGCGATTACTGGACAGAAGATACAGTTTACAATAAACTGAATCAGAAAATGACATTTGCCACCAAGGATGTCCTGGCAACTCATGAAAAATATAATACAGACCCAAGAACAGCGGCATATATAATAGCAATACAGAGAGTACTGGACGCAATGAAGGCCAGAGGACTCTTAAATTAATTTTTATTTTTGTTTTTCCAAAAAGAATATTTATAATATACCAATCCATGTCATGATTATATGACAAGAATGAACATTTCTGTAAAGAATCTTAAAGACGTAGTTGACATGCTGAGTACTGTTGTCACAGAAGCCAAATTCAAAATAAGCCAGCAGGGCATATCTGTAAATGCTGTAGATCCGGCTCACGTAGCCATGGTTTCTCTGGAAATTCCCAAAGGGTGTGCTTTCTGAATATGATATTGACAATGAGGAAGAGTTGTCCATGGATCTGGAAAAAGTAAAGGGGATTCTGAAACTTGCTTCTGGAAACGATTCCTTTATAATTACAAAGGATAAGGAAAAATTAAGATTCGAGATAGGCAACATTATCAAAAGCATTTCATTACTGGACAACAACCAGATAACTACACCCAGAGTTCCCCAGATTGTTGCAGAAGATTACATTGTGCTTAACAAAGGAGATCTTGAAAAGGGTTTAAGGGCAGCAGAGGATGTATCAGACGCCATAAGGCTTACTATGAACCCCGACAGTTTTTCGGCCAAATCAATGTCAGATGCAGATGAAAGCGAAATGATACTCCCAAAGGATATGCTTAAGGAAATTCAGTGCAAGGAGTCAATAAAATCATCATATCCGCTTGAATACCTGCTTAAGTTTATGAAATCTGTATCCCCAAACGAGGAAATAAAACTTTCATTCAAAAGTGATTATCCACTTACCATAGAATTCAATCTGGGAACAGAATCGCCAGAGAGAATAAAAGGAAGATTTCTGCTTGCACCAAGAATGGAATCATAAGGCGGGCACGAGGGGATTTGGACCCCTGATTTACAGCTTAGGAGGCTGTTGCCCTATCCATGCTAGGCCACGTGCCCATTTCATAGGTAATTAAACAAAGGCATTTAATTTTTTTTAATTATTATGTAAAAATAAATATTTACAGGAAGAATTTTACTGGGAAAATTATTTTATTCAAAGGGATCTTAAACTTTTAACCATTTTAACGCAGCTTTCAACAGCATCCTTTGCCATTTCTATTCTTGCCTCTGCCTGAAGCCTGGATTCTCCTGATCCCGATATTCCAAGAGCCACCGGTTTTTCGTATTCAAGGGACAAATCTGTTATTTTTCTGGCAGCATTGTCCATAATGACTTTATGGTGGTCTGTTTCTCCCTTAATCACCGCTCCCAGTGTGACAACCCCGTCAATGTCATCCATCTTCAGCAATTTCTTTATTGCCAGAGGCATATCAAAGGTTCCTGGCACCCTGAAAACCTTATGTACATCCACAGAGAGAAAATTCGCATATTCTGTTGCTCTCTGCAGCATCATCATTGTTATGTCATAGTTAAATTCCGATACAACTATTCCTATTCTAATTTTTTCCATATTTTATCACCTAATGTCTATGTGAATAGCCATTGCTATCCATTGCCGGGCCTTTGTCATCAAATCCCTGCCTTAACCCTGTCCCAGCATTTGCAGTTAATTTTTCCCGGATCAAAAAGCAGGTTATATGTATTTATGGCATGTTCCCTTGCTCTCCTGTCTGAAAGCCATGCCAGTTCTTTGTCATCCTTTGCCTCATCCTCATGAACAAAGACCTCTATAATATGCCTTTTTTCCTCTAGCTGAACTTCCATTATTCCTGTTGAGGCAATCTGTGCAGACATCTTATCCACCGGCATTCCCCCTGGCATGCCCAGTGCCATTATTATATCACATTCGCCATCTTCAAAAAGAATTTTACAGGCAACCGGTATATCCTTTATGCCGGGCACGGTGTAACGAACTACTGTAAAGCCTGTGCCCATACTGTAAAGTTCATCAATAGCAGATGAAGCCATGTCATATCTGGCAAACGTGGTATCAACTATGCCTATCTTTTTCAGTAGTAACCACCCCACTGATTAAGTATTTCTTTCCCGGTAACGAATCCATATCCATGTTCACTGGCATATTTCTCTGTTTTTTCTCTGCTCATTGACTTACCGTTATCATCCAGCATTTCCACTATAGTGGCACTTGGAATGAGATCTGCCTGATCCATTAAGTATGTACTGAGCTCGGTATGCCCTTTCCTTTTTGAAAAATACCCTTTAGTTGCTATCAGGAGGTGTATATGCCCCGGTGTTCTGAATTTATGCCCAAAGTCCTGTGAAGTTAACCCCTTCTTCCTGATATTTCCTACAAATTCAGCAAATTCCCTTACTGTTGCCGCACGGTCCTTATCAGAAATCCCTGTGAATGTGTTCCTTGAATTTATTGTAATAGAAAAAGTGCTGTTTTTGTCGTATTTCATATCTGTAGCATCCAGTACTGATTTATCCATGTCCAGGCATTTTCTATAGAGGTCTTCTATATAGGGAATGTTCAGCATATCTGCGTCTTCCTCTTTGATTGTTGTACAGATCAGCCCTCCACCATCTTTCCTCATAATTCGTATGAAATCCTTTGTAATGTACTCTGATGGAATAACTATATCTGTTTCTCCCTCTCTGTCGTCGGCATCAAAGATGAGAACAGGTTTTCCATTTTTTAATAAATCTATTGCCTCCGAATACATAGAGGCAGTATCACCGCAGATTATTTAATAGTTTGGTATTTACTCATATTTGGTTATATTAATCGGGTTAAAATAATGTTTCTTTGTAACTATCTGATATTCGTTTAAAAGTACATTTTTGAAAAATATGTATTTTTCATTATATGTCATTCCACTTTTTTCCATAAATTTCCTTGGGTTATCAATAGCGAACCTGAGTATTTCACTGGGGCTTATATAGGTATTAAATCTCTGATATCTGTAAAGAAAATCCATTTCGGCAAATAAATCGGGTTCCGTAATAAACACATTATCTGTGCCCATCATCAGTTCTATCCCGGCTAATGTAAATTTTCCATAATCTGGCCTTTTTCCAAAAAATATGTTGGATCGGGGTGTGATCACAATCGGTATATTTTTGGATTTAATTTTTTGAAGATCGCTTTCATGAGCCTCAATTCCATGTACCAGAAAGTCAGGGTTCAAATTTAATACCATGTCAATATCCTCCCTAACATTCTCACTGAAATGAAGGGCCATGATTTTATTGTTCTTTTTAGCAAGCATGCTGGCTTTAATCGCTTCCTCATATTCCATATCGGAGATTGAGCTCAAACCTATGCCATTGGCATTATCCAGTATTGCCTGTATACTCTCATTTTTGAAAGGCCTTCCAAGTACTACAGGCCTTATATATTCCCTATCCGTATGATTTATGAATTCAGCACCCTTGATCCCATTCTCTCTAAAGTCGAAGTATGACAGGATACCAGATTTTTCCATGAAGCTGGTTGAATTTTTTATTCCTTCCATTATAATGTCATCTGAGGAATTTTCCAGCTGCCTGTGTTTGAAACCCCCTGGCCCAACAATTTCTGGCAGCTCACCCCTGGGCTCGTCTCTGATAAAAGAATCACCGATATGTGTATGTGCGTTGACAGGCATCGGAATAAGGGTACCGTACATTCCATTATTTGCCACGCTGTCTGTAAAATTTGTTTCTTCTCCTACTGACAGTGTGCCTTTTCTCATCCTGCCATTATAATATATATTGCCTGTAAATATCATTTTGTATCACCGAATTCCCTTAAACAGGTATTATGTATATTTTTCACATATATAAGTAATTACTCTATTATTTTAATTTTAAAGTATGAAATAAGAATATTTACACACAGTATATTATTTTACTACTATATTATAAGTAATATCTCAAAATTGTTATAGTAGATTGTAATTTAGACTCATGTTGCCCTATATAATCATAAACGTTGCCATGTCACTTAACGGAAAAATCTCCTCTGGTGCAGGCCGGTACCCTATATCTGGAATAGCCGATATGGAAAGGGTTAAAATTCTTAGAGGTTCAGTTGATGCGGTGCTTGTAGGTGCAAATACAGTAATGATAGATGATCCGGTTATCCATGGGGCAGCAAATAGGATAGTTCTTGACGGGCAATTTAAACTTTCATCAGGCTACAGGATATTTGACCAGAGTGCCAGTACGTATATTTTCTCACTGAAGCAGAAGTATATTGAAAATGTAAAAACAGTTGTTATAGATAATACAGATATAAGTGGCATCATGGAAAAAGTATATGATTTAGGCATGAAAAGGGTTCTGGTTGAGGGCGGGTCTCAGGTTATTCTGCAATTCCTTAAGTCCAGAATTTTTGACGAATTTTATATATATGTGAATCCTGGAATATTGCTCTCAGGCACACCACTGTTTCCCAATATGGATATTAATAATATAGAATACACAGCTGAAATTTTCGGCAAGGGAATTCTTTTAAGCATAAAAAGTATACACATTTGATAATAATGGATAGCAACGGATTTTTAAGGTTAAAGTGGGCAAGGGACCATATGCCTGTTTCTGCCAGTATCAGAGAGAGATTTCTGAAGGAAAAGCCATTAAAAGGCATAAAAATAGCGATGGCTCTGCATGTTGAGGCAAAAACGGGAATATTCGCACTTTTGCTTACTGAAGGAGGTGCAGAGGTACGCCTGGCATCATGCAACCCACTGAGCTCAGATGACAGTGTTGTTCAGTCTTTAAAGGACGATTATAATTATATGGTATATGCAAAAAAGGGAGAAACAGAAAAGGAATATTATGATAACATAAAAAAAACTGTGGAAACTGCGCCTGATCTAATAATAGATGATGGGGGTGACCTTACAAATCTCGTTTCCTCACAGCCAGAGCTGGTAAAGCATGTTATGGGTGGAAATGAAGAAACAACTACCGGCGTGGTAAGGTTGAAGGCAATGGAACAGGCAGGAGCTTTAAAATTTCCCATGTTTGATGTCAACGACGCACAGATGAAGCATTTCTTTGATAATCGATACGGTTCAGGGCAGAGTGCACTGGATGGGTTTATGAATGCAACGAATATACTTATTGCCGGAAAAAATGCCCTGGTGGCCGGATACGGCTATGTCGGGAAAGGTGTTGCCATGAGATTAAAGGGCATGGGTGCCAGGGTTACTGTCACTGAGGTTGATCCGGTAAAAGCAATAGAAGCCGTTATGGATGGATTCAGTGTGGATAAAATGAACAGCGCAATAAGATACTGTGATCTGCTGTTCACTGCTACTGGCATGAAAAATGTGGTAAGTTATGATGACATGCTGGTTGCAAAGAAAGGCATAATAATGGGAAACGTGGGGCATTTTAACAATGAGATAGATTATGCATCCCTTGAGAAAAAGAATATAGGCAAAACACCGGTAAGAAACCTGGTTACAGAGTATAAACTGGAGAATGGAAATACTGTTGATTTAATCTCAGACGGCAGGCTTCTGAATCTTGCTGCTGGTCAGGGCCATCCCGTAGAAATAATGGATTTAAGCTTTGCCCTTCAGGCTCTTACCGCCGAGTATATAGTCAAAAATCATGAAAGCCTTTCAAACAGAGTTTACCCGGTTCCAGAGGAAATAGACCGGGAGGTAGCTAAAATAGCACTTGATTCCTTGAATTTTAAAATAGACAGTTATACCGAGGAGCAGATAAAATATTTGAACAGCTATCAGGAAGGCACATAGATTTTTATATAATTTTTTTATTATTGCCCATGAAATTAACGGCTGTCAAAATTGATGGTAAAAGGCATCTTGCATCATACAGGGACGGAAAACTGGCACTTCTTGATGATTTCCATATAAATGCCAGTTCCGTGGCCGATCTTTCAAGGGAAGACCTTGCTAGAATTGATGAAATAAACCAGTTTAAAAATTATAAATTTTCATATGATTCCATTATCGACCAAAAATCAACGCTGCTGTGTATAGGCCTCAACTACAAAAGCCATGTATCTGAGCACACTGGAGGGAAGGTACCGGAAACACCTATGGTTTTTTCCAAATCGAACAATGCCTTTGCCGGTAACGAATCAGTTGTTGAAACCGGGTCTGGAATGAATGTGGATTACGAGGGTGAACTATGCGTCATGATAGGGAGTAAAGCAAGAAACGTGGAGGAAAAAGACGCATTGAGCACGTACTTGGTTATTTCATTGGAAACGATGTAAGCTCAAGGCTGCTTCAGTACAGAACTTCACAGTTTTATCTGGGAAAAAGCTTTGACGGATTCTATCCCAATGGGCCATACATAGCCATAGATGAAATAAAGGACCCACACAATTTAAAAATACAGACAATGGTCAATGGAGACCTGAGGCAGGACTCCAACACGTCATATATGATATTCTCTATAAACAGGTTAATAAGTTACATTTCAAGATACATGACCCTGAGGCCTGGTGACTGTATTTCCACTGGAACACCGGCGGGAGTGATAATGGGAATGGCACCTGAAAGGCAAAAATGGCTGGGAAACGGGGATCAGGTGGAAGTTCAAATAGAGGGCCTGGGAAGGCTTGCCAGCACATTCAAATAAAATGCAGTACACAATTATACTGAAGCCCTGCCCGAAAACAAGGCGTAAAATCACAGCAGTTAAAAAACATTTGGAGGCATTATATGGCTATACAGGATCATTGAGCAACAAGGGAGTACATATAACCATGGCATACTTAAGAAATTCCCAGTTCCTTGATGTACCGTCGGTAAAAACCGTCTGTGAATCCACAAAGCCTTTTACATTTGAACTGGGCAGTACTGGATATTTTGAAAAAATCAGGAATAACAAAAAGTCCTATGTAGTTTTTTACAGGATAATTGCTTCTCCGGAAATGGAGGAATTCCACGAACGCCTTGTGAAAGCACTGGGGGATAACAGCAGTGACACGGGAAAATTTATTCCGCACATAACACTCATTCGGAAAAATGTGCATGAGGACAACCTCAGGGAAATACTGGATTTGACAGAAAATTCAAAAATCTCCAGTGAATTTTTATGCAAATACCTAATACTGGGAAAACGTTCATCACAAAATTCCCGATGGCATTTCGAACATCTAGATTTCCGCAAAACTTAAAAGGAATTTATAATAACAAACTATGAAACATGTTATCCTGATAATAATGGATGGACTTGGAGACCGCCCCAATGTGGAACTGGATGGTAAAACAGCGCTCCAGGCAGCCACAAAGCCTAATTTGGATTACCTTTCTTCACATGGAACAACGGGGCTGATGTCCCCCGTATCATTTGGGATAAGGGCAGGGTCTGATACTTCACATCTTTCCATTTTAGGATATGATCCACATAAATACTATACTGGCCGTGGCCCCTTTGAGGCCCTGGGATTGGGGATTCCGTTAAAGCCAGGGGACATAGCCTTCAGGGCAAATTATGCCTCAGTAATGAATGGAAAAATCATTGACCGGAGGGCTGGAAGGATACAGAACACTGAAGATCTTTCCAGAGAACTTGAAACAGAGATAGACGGCGTTAAATTTATAGTTAAATCAGGAGTTGAACATAGGGCCGCAGTTGTAATAAGAGGCAGTGGGCTCTCAGATATGATTTCTGACACAGATCCCCATTCTGTAAATTCACAGCCTGTAAATGCGAAAGCCCTATCTCCTGAAGCTGATTTTACAGCCAGCCTAATAAACAAATTTCTTGAAAGGTCCAGAAAAATACTTGCAAAACATCCATTAAACCAAAAATTGGTTTCTCAGGGGAAACTCCCTGCAAATGAAATAATGTTAAGGGGAGCCGGAAAAATTCCAAAACTTCCATCCTTCCATGAAAAATATGGCATGAATGGGGCATGTATTTCAGGAACTCCATTGATCCGGGGAATTGCAGGACTGGCAGGCTTTGATATTATCAGTGTTGAGGGAATGAATGGAAGGGTAGATACAAATTACAGCAACATAATTTCGGCTGCTATAAGATCACTTGAAAAATATGATTTCATACTTATAAACATAAAAGGCACAGACATTGCCGGGCATGATAAAAAACCACTATTAAAGAAAGAGGTGATAGAGAAGGTGGATTCAGTGATTTTACCGTTGCTTAAATTATTACCAGATACGCTTATTGTGGTCACCGGAGATCATAGCACACCATGCTCATTTGGAGACCATACTGGAGATCCGGTGCCAATACTATTCGCCACTGATGGCATTATAAACGATAATGTAAAAACCTTTGACGAGCTGAGCGTTTCAACAGGCTATTATAAGATAACAAGCAATGACATCATGCCCTTAATAATGTCCTATTCGGACAGATCAGAAAAATATGGTGCATGATATTTCTACGCTAGACTCAGGAGATTGCCATTTTTTTCCACATCGTACTGCTGTAATTCATGGCTCGGATAAGATTCCATAAAAACTTCCCTTGCATCCATGAGAAGTGTGTCAAGGTCATTGTACCTGGAACTGTAATGAAAGAGGAATAATTTTTTCACATTCCCTGCTGAGGCAATTTCGGCTGCCTGCCTTGCTGATGTGTGCCCGTATTCATTCACCATTGGCTCCATCGAGGAATCCATGGTAGTATCATGTATTAGAACATCGGCATTTCTGGCAAATTCTGGCATTTCAGCAACTGGCCTCGTATCACCTGTATATACTATTTTTCTGCCCTTTTTTATACCCAGTGCCATATCATCCAATCTGTATTCCTTTCCCTTAATTTTCACTACCCCATTTTTTCTAAGTTCTTCAAGCCTGTAAACGGGAAATCCTATTTGATCCACTTTTGCTTTGTCTATTTTTATGAGATCTTTCTCCTCAAGGGAATATGAAATAGATGGAACCGTATGGTTGTTTGCCATTGTCCTTACGGTGAATTTTCCAAAATCATAGGAAGTTCCCGGCACAACTTCGTAGACATTTATTACATAGTTTATTCTCTGATAGCCAAGGTGTATTGCATTGCGGATAAAGTTTACAGCCCCTACAGGCCCGAATATGTTTAGTTCCTCTGTACGCCCCAGAAAGGACAGGGAATTCAGAAGCCCCGGCAACCCGAGAAAATGATCGGCATGAAAATGTGATATGAATATATTTGAAAGGGACATAAACGATATTTTGCTCTTCATAAACTGTTTTTGTGTACCCTCTCCGCAGTCGAAAAGGTTCAGTATATCATCAACCTGAACGGCAACTGCAGGCAAACTCCTTCCTGGTTTTGGCATTGATCCTCCTGTTCCCAGAAAGGTGATTCTGATATTTGAAGCCATAATCATGTATTACTAGATAATATATTATTTTTGATAAATTAGTTATATATCAAAGGCATATAATATTATGATAAATCAGGAGATAGAAATAAAGGGCAGGAAATATCAGTACATCAACGAAAAGATAGGAAAAAAGGCACCATTGATAATTTTAAAGGGCGAAAATGGATATATAATGTGCGGGTATCTCAACATAGAGGCGGCCAATTCTCTTGGAGATGTGGCAGTCAGAGTGTCAGGTGTGAACGACATCAACGATGTTTTGAATACTAAGGTCAATGCCTGTACAGATAATGCAAAGAAACTTGGCATAAATACCGGTGACAATATAATAGATATTGTAGATAAATTATAAAGATATAATGGTAAACCGGTAAACCGGTAAACTTATATACCGGATTACTATATATAATTATGGCAGAAGAAAATAAAGAAAATGAAACAACAAGTGAAAATGAGGATGTAGTGAGGAAAACTATATCCATTAAAGGGGTTAGTGCAGATCTATATAGAAAGGTACAGAAGTTATCAAATGAGACGGGAAAAACAATAGGGCAGGTCACAGACGATGCCTACAGATCCTTTATGGGAACAGTAGAAAATGCAAAGCATATCTCAGAGGGGTTTGTAAGAGGTATGAAGGAAGGTTCTTCCCAATTCATAGAGAATATTAAGGAACTTGAAATCACTGGTGATGACCTTAAAGAAATTGGAAGGAAAATCATATTTAAAAATATAGAAAACCTCACCTTTAAGGATATAGACAATGAAACCTTTGACAAATATGTCAATGCCATTATATTGGTCAAAACCGTTACAATACCTAAAAATCTTAGCAAGGCAAAGATTCTGTTAAAGGGAAATTTTATTGATAAAATAATACAATAATTTTTTGAAAGAAGTTTATTTTAATTTTTCTGATCCTTGTAAAAAAAAGTACTCTCCACATCGGAAATTACAGCATCATACATATTTTTGTGTTCCTCAATATAATTATAAATGTCAGTGTGTAAAGGCAACCAGTACTTTTCAATATAATCTGGATTTACAGCCTGTATGAATTTATTGTTTACTCTGAAAATGCTGTCAGTAACTTCAGAATTAACCGTTTCAGGATCTTTCCAGTAACCTTTTAAATAAGAATTTACAACCGTTTCTATTATATCCATAATGTTTTTCTTTGTAATTTCCTCAGCATTATGAATTTCAAATAATTTGCCCCTGGACAGTTTCATGTATTTTTCATAGTTGATTTCTGGGAAATAAACATTGAACGATTCCTGTAACATTGTTATTTCTTTATGCTGATCCTTATCCTTTTCAAAATCCTCTCTGGAGGTGTATGTTACTATTAAGTTATCAACATTTAATTTATGGACATACCTGATAAAATCCTCATATTGGTATCCTATAGTATTTTCATGCATTTTCCTTAGAGTAGAGACAATTATCATAGGGATATATACCTTCGTTACATTTAAAATTAAGTTAAAATCAACCTAATCGAGTCGATAATTTAACATATAAGCGGGAAGTCCCATGCGTTAGCTTGGGGAGGATGTCACTGAAATATTGCACGCACTGATAAGAAAATATGTAATATTATATAAGTTATAAAAATAATATTTCCACCAGATCTAATTTTCTTTCTATAAACTAACAGCTCTGCAGGACTAAATTTATGCGTATATATCAATATGATATAACTAAGTGTGATCCATATCACTATCTGATCAGCTGATGTGGAAAGGAAATAAACTATAAAAAATATATAAGGAAAAATTAATAAAGCCAAATAAGAACTTCACATAAAAGTTAGAACATCAACCAAAATGTAACGAATAAATGGCTTGAATTTCTTTAATGTGACTAGGTTATCATTAATTGTCGCTTCTTCTTTTAGCAACCGTGGCAAAGCATTCATTTCATGAAATTAAAAGGCTAAATCAACAATTAATAGAACAATCAGCAGAATAGGAAAAATGAATGAAAAATCACTAATAAATGTCAATTAAATCACTAACAGCTCTTTAAAATATAACATGCACTACAACATATAAATATATTATGGAATAAGCAATCAAAACTATGATCGAAATACGATCAATTTTAGGTTTACGAGACCTTAATTCCGTAATGTTAAATTTATGTATATGTATTGACAATGAGTTGATAAAGTGAAACCATGCACTTATTTGTGGGAGTGTTGTAAAAAAGAAAATAATATAAAAAACTATTGAATAATTGAATATTAGTATAGCCGAAAAAGTATTTCCCAGATAAATTACAAATATTAATAAGGTAAAATAAATAATAGATTTAAAATTTTTGAACACTACAATATTATCACGAACCAGCGCATTTTTTTTTGTCATGCGCAGCAAAATTTTAAGTTCATAACATGTGAATATCAAAGAACTAAAAAATAAAATATAGAAAGTTAGTGAAATAATTACTAAAATAGTAAATAATAAGGTACCTGGCAATATTAATCACCAGGGTGGTTCATCAAACGGATTCCAAACACTGGAGTGCGGAAACATGGCAAGGATAGAGTTATACGATGCACCATTTCCTCCTGCTATTGCAAGTGGAACATATATGCCGCTGCTGTGAGACTGTGCTGTTCCTGTAAATGCTCCCTCTTCTCCATATACTCCCACCTGATAGAAGTTATACCATGCTGTGCCCCAGCTTGCGCCTGTGTCGAAATAAAATGTTGGGTCGTGATTAGCCAGTGCATATAGATACAATGCAACAAAATCAACCGCCAGAGCAGCAGCTACTGCCCCAAACGCAGCACTTGCACCTGCGGCAGCGGCGGCTGAAGCGTCACCTACTGCATCCCCAATTCCTGTAGAAACTACCTCTCCAAAGAATGCAACTATTCTAGCTTTAGTGAAGTCTGATGTTTCTATTACTGGTATCTTCATTACAACTAGCACTGCCTCATGGTTTTGTGGGTATTTATAATATGTACCTACACAATCACCTGGAACATGTGCATTGTTCTGGCGTATTATACTCATATTCAAGTATATTTTACTTCCTGATGAAAACACTGTTACTGTTCCAAAATGCCCTTTCTCGATTATAACCTGTTTAGCCGAGGAGCGGTTGACTGAAAATACCATATTTATATTCATCTTTCTTTCCATAACATTTACATTTCCATGATATTTATCTAATGTTAAGGATCCAGGAACATGTCTAGTCGGATACTTGATTAGAGGAGTGGAATGGGAAGCTGCAACAGTAGATTTATCAAAAGCATTCAGATGAAAAGTTATCAGTCACAGGAACAAAAGCCATCATTACAAATATTGCTGCCATTAACACACCTATTATTATCTTCTTTTTACTCATTATGATATAAACGTTTCAATATATATATATGTCGATAATAAAAGTAATAAATAGTTTAGCAATAAATTAAAGTATATTTCTAATTCCTATAAGTTGAAGGAACCACGGGTAGTGTGTACCTCATAAAGGAAACCACATGTGAAGGAGGAAGATCTGAACATTATGGGGAATGTGAAATTACTATATGTATCATATTCTCTGATTTCAACATTTTGTTGACAAATTCTATAGTGCTTTCATTTACCTCACTGCCTAAGGAGTTCATATCAAAATATTTAAGATCCACTGCATCAGACCCTGCGTTTTCAATTCCTGTCACTGGTATGCATCTATAATCCATAATTACGTAATGGAAATTATGTGTTATAATTTCAGAGATACCAATGAGTTTATCAACTTCTATAGTGAGGCCAGTTTCTTCTAACATTTCCCTTTTTAACCCATCTTCAAGTGTTTCATTCAATTCCAGCTTGCCACCTGGAATGGCCCATTTATTTCTGTCCGGTTCATCCCTCCTTTTTACAAGAAGTATTTCATTACCGTGGATTATCAAGCCCCCAATGGCAATTTTAGGATAGATTTTCATATGTTGTCATTAACTCAGAATATAAATAAATTCATAATTTAATTGAGTTAAAAATTAGGATTTATTATACACACATTTATTCCAACAAATCATTTAGCCTACGAATTTCCTGAGCACACCCATCTCATATATATAGTCCCGTACCTCATCGAATTTTCCATTTTTGAATGCCATAAGCAATAAAGTTGTGTATAAACCGTGTTTTTGTATATTATAGGGGTTATCGGTAGGCACACCTATATTTTCCTCTATGTATCTCATATCCTCCCTTATCATGCCTATTATTTTGTTATCCACTTTCCATATGTCCCTGAGATAATCAAGCGATTCATAAGTGAAATACCTGGCACTGGACTGGATATCATATTCCATATACCGGTATAAGCCCTTTAATAATGCATAATTATTTTCAGACATTCCAGATAACGAAGCAATTCCAAGTATTTCCGGAGGTATTCCCATTGAATAAAGTGCACCAACAAATGCTATTGCTCTTGGGAGTTTTGCATTTCCTGTACTCCTTGAGTATCCGAAGAGCCCAACATGCAATTTCCTCTGCCTCCTCTTTGGAAGATA
Source organism: Ferroplasma sp. Type II (assembly GCF_000496155.1). Lineage (NCBI taxonomy): Archaea > Methanobacteriati > Thermoplasmatota > Thermoplasmata > Thermoplasmatales > Ferroplasmaceae > Ferroplasma > Ferroplasma sp. Type II. The sequence goes on along the minus strand of NZ_KI542717.1, from coordinate 35,256 downwards.
AAGTGTCATATCATTAATTGGCTGTGCCAGCCCCTCGATAATTTTTTGAAACCTCACCGCATAGTTATCTACTAGGCTTTTCATTGCTTTCTCAGTTTCCAAATCTATAGGCACAGGTTTTCTGGGTATATGGTCATTAATCAACGAAATTGAATTTTTAACATCCACATCATTATAATCATATCTGAATGCGGATTGCACGGAGAAAGTGTAGTATGAATCATATTCATCTATGGCACGCTTTATATTCTGAGGTCCAAGGTTTCCCCTGAAGGGGGATGAACCTGCACCTATGATTGGATATATTTCCATTCCTATATCGTTGCTTATTTTATCCATTTTTGAAACGGCATACTTTGCCAGGAGTGTTGCCGGGATCATCCCATAATTCATTGCGGGGTCTGATCTTGCAATAAAGATTCTCATATACTCAGGCTTAACTGCATTGTGATACTTTGTTATTATAGATTCAATATTGAATATGGAGTCCTTATCTTCTATAAGAGGAATCAGGTTAATCTTTCTAGGCCGTACCTCTCCTGTTATATCCTTTGAGTACACATCCTCATAGAGATTTATGTCCTGTGAATCAACTATTCCCTTCTCATAAAATTTTACCACGTTGAGCATGCTTCTATAATCGGTGGTAAATGGAAGTATCACCTCGAATATAGGGGCTATGCCATTATTGAATATTCTATTGGCAACATCATAGTTTAATGGTATGCTATTTAGTGTCTCATTCAGAACTTTTCTTTCAGCTCCCTCTATTAGCGGGTTTGGAATCCTGTATGTCAGGAAAATATCCTGGCCAAGCCTGTTGTTTTCAAAAAATTTGCGGTCTTTTCCGAATAATTTCCGTATAACGTGGGTATCCACATCTTTTCCTTCTGCATCCCACATAACTTCCTTTATTCCCAATTTTTTGTATGCTATGTAAGCCTCTTCTATTTCATCCTCGTTTGTTATTATGCTTTTGCCCGTACTCCAGGTGGGCATCATTGCATTATCGGGATGCTGCGTTGACATAGTTTTTGGAATCATAATAGCATATTGAAACACAGTACAAATATAAATTGCAACAAAAAATGACATTTGTCTCATTTATGAGCTAATGGATAGATTTTAAAACCTCAATGTCATGATGTAAGGTTGTTATTTTTAACATATAAGCGGGAAGCCCCATGCGTTTTAGCTTGGGGAGGATGTCACCTACTTCATTCTAAAGTGTTGGGGTATAGATACACACTCTTCTCATTAATATAGAATTATACTTAATGGCGAGTGTCGAATCTTTCTACAGTTTCCACCTGATATCATGCGGAGTAGGTCTTCATGCCAATTTAAAATAATATTTCTTCGAATACTAGAATGTTTAAATATTGTTTATTAATGGTAGCCCAAATGACTGAAACCGATGAAATATTAAATTATCTTAATATCAAAAACGTTGATGAGCTATTTGATGATATCCCGGCAAAATTAAAAGTTTCCCTTGATCTCGGAAGTCCTGTGGATGAATTTTCCCTTATTAAGGCAATAGAAACAATAGGGAAAAAGAATATACAGGGAAATATGAATTTTCTGGGCAATGGCATATATGACAGATTTATCCCCCCGCTGGTGGATGAAATAATAGGCAGAAATGAATTTCTGACATCATATACCCCATATCAACCAGAAATATCACAGGGTATTCTTCATTCACTTTTTGAATACCAAAGCATCATATCAGACCTGACTGAAATGGATGTAACCAATTCCTCCATGTACGACGGTTTCACATCACTGGCTGAGGCAGTCAGGATGGCCTACAGGATTAATGGGAAAAATGAGGTTTTAATTCCAGAAAACATATACAAATCTCAGCTCAGCATAATACAAAATTATACGGCAGGACTTGACTTAAAATTTATCAGGTATAACTTTGGGCCGGATGGCATGATCAATATGGAGGACCTGAAAACCAAGGTTACGGACAAAACATCAGCCATAATAGTCGCAAATCCAAATCTGTTTGGGTTAATAGATGAAAATGCATTTCATGTCAGTGAGTTAAAAAAGGATTCAATTCTGATTACATATTATGACCCCATGTCACTTGGACTGATTATGCCTCCTGGTGAATATGGTACCGACATTGCCGTGGCAGAGGGGCAGCAGCTGGGAATTCATATGAACTATGGAGGGCCTCTTCTTGGACTGTTTTCATTCAGGAAAGAATATGTGCACAGGTCGCCCGGCAGGCTTATAGGGCTTTCAAAAGATTCTCAGGGAAGAAATGCCTTTGTGATGACTCTCCAGGCACGGGAACAGCACATAAGGCGTTCAAAGGCAATGAGTAATATATGTTCCAATCAGGCACTTCTGGCTGTAGCTTCTCTTGCCTATCTGTCCATAATGGGTTCAACTGGCCTCAAAAAAATTGCATTAATAACAATGAACAAAAGCAGCAAGCTCAAAAAAGCACTGGTTTCTGCAGGTGTTAATCCAGTCTTTAATGGAATAAATTTCTCAGATAATCTGTTTTATTTTGACAGGCCCGAAATACTGTCAAAGAATAATATATCGGGTGGAATAAAACTATCTGACTTATCAGAATATAATGGATATGAAAAATCATCATTTTTTTCCGTTACTGAGAAGACAAGCGATGAAAGCATAGTCCAGCTGGCAAAAATACTGGGTGATTGAAATGTACAGGCAGGCTCATTATGATGAAGATTTTTTGAACCAGTTTAATACTGGCAATGATTTCTATATGGATGATGTGGAAGATACCTATCCGGAACAGATAAAAAGGAAGTTCCTAAAACTTCCTGATGTTAGGAGTGTTGATGTGTCGAGGCATTTCACACGGCTATCTGAAATGAACTATTCTGTTGACCTTGGAATGTATCCGCTGGGTTCATGCACAATGAAATTCAATCCGAAGTATGCAGATTATGTAGCATCAATCCCTGAATTCCAGAATATCCATCCCCTGGAAGATGAATCAAGGATACAGGGGACTCTGGAGATAATGTATAAGCTCCAGCAGTTCCTCGTAAAAATTTCCGGGATGGATTATGCAACACTACAGCCATCGGCGGGTGCTCATGGAGAATTTACCGGAATTCTTATAGTAAGAAAATATTTTGAAACACGTGGTGAACTAGACAAAAGGAATGAAATCATAATTCCTGATTCTGCACATGGTACAAACCCCGCTTCAGCAGCTATGGCAGGATTCAAGGTTGTGGAGGTTCCATCTAACGGAGACGGGCTCGTTGACCTGGATGCACTGAAAGCTGCAGTAACTCCAAACACAGCAGCATTCATGATAACGAATCCGAACACACTGGGAATCTTTGATGACCAGATATCAGAAATTGCCAGCATCATACATGACAACGGTTCGTTGCTGTACTATGACGGCGCTAATTTTAATGCCATACTTGGAATAACAACTCCTGGAATAATGGGGTTTGATATAGTGCATTTCAACCTCCATAAGACATTTGCAACTCCGCATGGAGGAGGAGGCCCAGGTGCAGGGCCTGTGGCCGTAAAATCATACCTCAGGGACTTCCTGCCTGTTCCTATTGTTGTAAATGACAATGGCAGTTATTCACTCTTCTATGGACTAAAAAACACCATAGGAAAGATATCTTCATACAGTGGTTCATTCGGCGTCATATTGAGGGCGTTTTCATATGCATTGAAGAACGGAAACAATCTCAGTGCCAATGCGAAGAGAGCGGTAATGAATTCCAATTACATGGCCAGAAAACTCTCAAAATTTTATGAGATGCCCTATAAGCCACTGAAAAAGCATGAATTCGTCCTTTCAACTGGTAACACTGGGAGGCGTGCACTGGACATATCAAAATTCATACTGGATTATGGAATACATTCACCGACTACATATTTTCCCCTGATCGTGAAGGAAGCAATGATGATTGAGCCCACAGAATCAGTGACAAAGAAAGATATGGATTATTATATAGATGTCATGGAAAAAGCCCTTTCTGTACCTGAAGATCAGCTAAAGAACGCACCTGTAAATACATCTGTAAATAGAATAGATGAAATAGGCGCTGCAAGAAATCTCATACTAAAATGGCCGGATACAATGGAAAATGATTAAATAAACATAAGAGATATGAAATAATCAACTACCCTTCACTGAGGGGGGGTAGTTCCGTGAGGAACAGCGCAAGAGTTGATTATGGGACTTTAAAGACATGGTGAAAAGCACGAAAGAAAGGCAGAGATAAGAACGGAGAGATACATACACGCCTGCGGATGTTTCACATGGAAAATCAATCATTGCAGAAGGAGGAGAAAAGAAGATGAATATAAACATAAAAACGGTTAAACTGGTAAAATACGGTGGGGGATTGAGGTTCACTACACAATTCCTCGCCATGCTTCCGAATGGAATCTCATTGGAGGGTGTAAGATGAAAATTAATGAAATACAGGGAAATTTGAATAATATTGAAATCAAGGTTAAGATATTATCTGTTGATAAAAGGGAAATAAGTACATCCAAGGGTGATACAGTATATTATTACGGACTGGTTGGAGATGATACAGGAGTATTGCCATATACTGCATGGGAATTCCCGGCTCCCATAAAGGCAGGTGATGTTGTGCAGGTAAAATATGCAAAAACAAAGTTGTATAATGACCGGATAAGGCTTTATTTTGATTCAAAGACTGAACTGCTGCTAAAACCCGGTGAAGAGATGGATGTAAAAAATACATATAAAGAAGTCAAGCTTATGGATTTATCAACAAAGTCTCCATTTGTGGCTGTAACCGGCAAAATCAGCAATATGTCAGGAAAGGAGTATAATAAGGCCGGAAAAACTCTTACCATATATAACGGTTTTATCGAGGACGACACGTCAAAAGTCAGAATATCATCTTTCGGAAAACCGCTGGAAAATGGAAAGATATACAGGCTTGTTGGAGCCAAGGTATCAGAATTCAACAGACAGCTTGAAATTTCCATAGGGGATAAAACAGAAGTATTCATTGAAAATGAGGACATGGACTTTGAAAGGTATTATAAACTGTTTGAGGTAGACAATCCCGCAGGCGGCATTACCATTATAGGATTTATAATTACCCTTGGAACAAAAAGCGGCATTATCAAGCGCTGCAGTGAATGTAATAAGCCCTTAAGTACCGGAGTGTGCCCGGATCATCCTGACAAACCTACAAAACTGGATATATTTTCATATTTTACATTGGACGATGGCACAAAGTATATACAGTGCATAGCGGGGAAAAAGGCTATTATGCCATTTATCGGTGTAAAAGAGGAGGAATTGCCACGTTATGCCGGTGAGATATACAAAATGCTGGAGGACAAACTATACGGGCATGCGGTCAAGGTCAATGCAGATTTCATTAAAAACGATGGAGATCTTTCCCTGAGAGTCAATTCCATAGAGAACGTAGAAAAGGAAGACATCCGGAAGGATATAGAATTAAATCAATAGGTGAAAAAATGGAATATACTAAAAGAGAAAACTCATACTGGATATTTTCAAGAGAATTAAAGGATTCAAATAAGCTTGAAGGTGAGGAGAAAAGGCCATATGTTATAACACCGCTGGGTACCAGGCTTAAACGTATACTCATCACTGGGGTTATTACATACAAAAGTTCTGATGACCGCATGGTGAAAATGACAATCGCCGATTATATAGGTTCATTTTACCTCACAGCATTCAAGACAGGATTCAACAGTGAAATGGCTGATGAGATGGACAGGTACAATGTGAATGATACAGTAATTGTGATGGGAAAGGTAAGTTCATTTAAAACAGATGATGGAATATTTTATTTTTCCATAAATCCCGAACTTATAAAATCCATATCCGAAACGGAGCACTATTTCTGGGGTATACGGACTTCCTATGTAACAAAAAGAAAATTGCTTGCCATCACCGAAGCCATGAAAGACGATGCAGCTACTGCAGAAACACTGGTTAAGATTGGCTACTCGCATGAGGAAGCAGAGGATGCAATAAGAGCAAGAGAAAACTATGCAGATTACGATTTTACATCCTATACGAATGCAGTATCAGCAATCAATTTTGATTCGCCTGTTATGGCTGAAAGCATTTCACCAGGTGCCATTGATAATGTAGAAAACTCTGAAAATACTGAAAATACTGAAAATTCCAGTGCTCCCCAGACATTCAATGTTGAAACATTTGTGCTTGATTATATCAAAAGCAATGACAGTGGCCCGGGATGCAAATATGATGACATTGTTATTTCATGTACCAATGCAGGCATACCACGTGAAAGGGTAGATGAAATACTGAATTCTCTGGGGTCCAGCGGTGAAATTTATGAGGTCTCGCTAAAAAGATACAAAGCCTTATAATTTCAATAAAACAATTAAAATACTTTGTTTATATGTATTATTTATGGCAACTCTTGACGATATATTAAAATGGTTAAGTTCAGGATCAGACAAGGCAGGTTCATTAATAGACTTAAAATGGAACATTAAAAAAGCAGGAGATTACATAGCACTTCAAAATGATAAGATACCCTTTGATATATTTCTTTATGTGGGTGGCGAAAAGAAGAACCTTAATCTTATAGTCAGAACCGGCATTGAAACTGCCACAATAGAAAATCAGCCTCGCCTTACAATATACAGAACACTTCTGATTTTAAACGAAAAAATTGAGCTGGTTAAATTCATGCTTGACGGTATTAATGAGGAGGTTATAGCAAGGGAGGATTTTGACATATCAGCACTGACAAGGGATGTTCTCAACGCAGGACTGAATAGAATACTTGCTGCATTTTATCTTATGGTAAGGGCACTTAATCTGGAGGACGAGTTCAACTCCAGCATTATAGAAAGGACAACTATGATGATAAGGGAAATGGCAAAGGCTGGAAAAACAAGGGACGAAATCAAGAGCTATCTAATTTCCTCACTGGGGTTAAACGACAGAGATGCAGACAAGCTCATAGCCGAAGTTCTGGATGCCAATTTACCACCAAAGAATATGTATGAATAAGGTGAAAGAATCAGGTGTATAAAAATGAATTTAATAGAAATACTTTTTAGCAGGTAATATATATTAATTTATGTGGATTTATGGTATTCTAATGGATTATGCAGCTGCGCTGCCAGGGAGCCTTATACTTGCAGTAGTTCTGGTTTTAATCGTTCTTATCCTAATTATTACAGTAACGGTTTACTATCTTTATAAGATAATTTCTTCCCAGAGGGGTAGAAGGCACACAGGACCAGAAGCAGTGATAAATGCAATCGGCATAGCCACGAATAATATTGATAAGAATGCCAGTGGATTTATCACTATTGATAGTGTATCATGGGAAGCAATCAACAATGGGGAAGAACCCATAGAAAAATATGACAAAGTTGTTGTAACTGGAAGGATTGGCCTAAAACTCATGGTAAAAAAAATCAAGAAATGATTTTAAGAAGTCTGCATTATCTGAAATAATAATATTATTTTAGTTGCAATTTTGGCAGCCTCCCTATAAGGTTATATACAGTTATAGAAATAGTTATTTTTATTATAATTTAATGCTCAAAACACTGGGTTATTCATCTATCTGTATATAATTGACAAAATAGCCTCCGATAAATTTAACATCTTTTAAATTATTACGGTACATGGAATACGGATGTTATATTTGTAACAGAATAATAAAAACAGGAGAGAAATTTACCTTTACAAAGGAAGGGCCTGTGCATATGGACTGTTTTCTGGCTGCACAGAGGAAAAAGGTTCATGAAGACAAACAGGAATACTTGAGAAATCTCGCCATGGTTCTTGATTATGAGTTAACGTATCTGGTAAGTTTATTGGAGTTAAAAACGGATAATAAGGAATCATCAGAACTTATAAAGCGCAGAATAACAGCAATAGAAAAACAGGCTGGAGAGACTACCGGGTTAATTTATAATTTATAAAAAAAATTATTTTTTCTTCTTAAATTCAGTATATCCACATTTCCCACATGTGTAACGGTCAGCATGTTCTGCCAGGAATATGCCTGCACCACATCGGGGGCACGTCCTGTGCTTTCTAACTAACTTTTCTCCTTCAACAGCATATAATTCTCTTTTTTCCATTATTTACTCTCCTTTTCTTTTAATCCGTTTCTGATTAGCTCATAATCCGGTTCATACAACATTGCATGCTCTTTAGTGTCATAGATTTTCACATATCCCTTTAAGGAGTCTTTTCCAGTTTCCTGAATGTTCCGGTCAACAACTATAACATCTTCTTTTGCTTTATAATAATCCATAAGCAGTTTTTTTATTTCGTTCCTGCTAACAGTTTTTCCGGACTTAAAGTCCACCGTATATTTTATTTCCTTCCTGAATAGCAGTTTATTATCCCTCTCGGAATCCACTCTGAAGTTCTTGATTAACTTTTCATTGCTCATTCTTATACATCTCCATTATCATATTGTTTATTTCTTCTTTTATGTCATCATTGATTTTTATGTACGCCATACCAATGTCAGGTACGCCATAAACTATTACTGTATTCTTATCTGCATAAAAGATTATTGGTATAACTGCAAGATCCTCCTCACCATTGACCTCTATCCTGCCCTGGATGCCACTGTTAATAAATTCTCTGATCTTATCAATAAGTTCTACTGATATTATCCCAGGTGGATTTGAAACTATGGCTGAACCCTGTATATGCATAAATTTTTTCTTATCCCGTTTCGTCACAAGGTCTACTATCTGGAGTTCTATATTTACTCCTGCATTCTTTAGATTCTCTGTTGTGACATCACCTACGGAAATTATTTTATTTTCTAAGGAGAGTCTTTTTATGTCATCCACAGTACACAGGGAATACTTGAAATTTTTTATGTATTCTCTTCCCCTGGAATCTATTATAATATCATGATCTAACTTTAATGGCATATATACCGTTTTCTGTTATTCCCGCTTTTTTGGCTATCTGGGAATTTGCATCGTTTACTATCAAAAACCCAAACCAGTCTTCTTTTGTGCGTTCTTCTCCATGTACAGGGCATACGTCCTCAGTTGTCAGCCTTTTGCAAATTTTGCAGGCTTTATATGCTTTTTTCATATTTTTACCTCAGTTATTTACGTTTTCCTTTTTTGCCCATTCCTCTTTACCGAGGCCGGGTTGTTTGGCGGTAAACCCTATTTTGGTATCTGACAGGGAAGAAGAAGATAAGTTTAATGCCACAATCCTGACACGTATTTTATCTCCTACCTTCAGCTCCATTTTTGTATCTTTGCCGACTATTCTCTGATTCTCCATATCTATATTTATTGAATCATCCATAATCTGGCTGATATGCAGTAGCCCCTCAAATGGACCAAATTTAATGAAGGCACCGAACTTCTGCACCGCGACAACTATTCCATCAACAACTTCCTGCATCTTCGGAAAATATGCAAGGGCGCTGTATTTTATAGACTGGTATACTCCTCCATCCCCATGTACTATAGTTCCCTCCCCCTTCATTTCTATACTGTTTACAGAAACTATATAGGATTTGCCAATATTTTTTTGGCCTTCCTGAATGTCAACCAGCTTTCCCTCTAAAATTGATTTTGATGCTTCCGCAACAGCATCTGAATAATTATCATTCAGCAGTTCAGGCGGAATCCTAATCACGTATTCATCCTCAAGCAATATGTACATATTTATTCTCCTTTAAAATATTGTTAAAGAATTTAATAATGTTATAAATATTTATGTATTGTTAAAACCTAAAAAATATATGCATATTCAATATTCACTTTTCAATGGAAAAAATAAAGGAAATATTATCGGATGATTTTTCAGAAAAAATTGTCAGTATCAGGGGCTGGGTATATCGGATTAGAAGCTCCGGAAAAATAACGTTTATAGTGATGAGAGATTCCTCTGGCATAATACAGTGCGTTGCATCTTCTGACAATCTGGGAGAAGAGGAGATGAAGGAACTCTCCTCCCTCACAGTAGAAAGCAGTCTCGAACTGTCAGGCAGGTTATACCGGGAGTCCCGTGCAGTGACAGGTTATGAAATGTCAATAGAATCCTACAGGATATATGAAAGGAATGAAAATTTTCCCATTGCAAAGGATCTTGGAGAGGAATTTTTGCTGGATAACAGGCATTTATGGCTGCGCAGCAGGGAATTTACGGCCGTATTGAAAATACGATCAACTATTTTCAAGGCTTTTTCTGATTTCTTTTATAACAATAATTATTTTCAGGTTCAGGCACCTATGTTCGTCTCAACGGCTACTGAAGGCGGATCATCCCTGTTTAATGTGGATTATTTTGGAGAAAAAGTCAACCTGACACAGAGCACACAGTTTTACCTTGAAACATTGATATACAGCCTTGAAAAGGTATTCACAATAGCCCCAAGCTTCCGTGCTGAAAAATCAAGGACTAGGCGGCATCTAACAGAATACTGGCATGCAGAGGTAGAAGTGGCATGGTATAACAATGATGATATGATGGCCGATGAGGAAAAAATGATAAAGTTCATAATCGACGCAGTCTTGAAAAACAACGAAGAAGATCTTAAGACTATAAACAGGGATATTAACAGGCTCAAAAATATAAAAATCCCATTTGAAAGGATAAAATACCGTGACCTGATTGAAAAGTCAAGGGAGTTTGGCATGAATCTGAAATATGGTGATGACCTGGGGGCAGATGAGGAATACGGCCTAATGGTACACTTTGACAACCCTATATTTGTGACGGGCTATCCAGAATCCCTTAAAACCTTTTACCACAGACCGGACCCTGATCATCCTGGAGAAATACTGTGCCATGATTTGCTCGCACCAGAGGGTTATGGTGAAGTTGTGGGCGGAGGTGAAAGAATATATGACCTGCAGGAGCTGCTGAGAAGGATAAGGGACAATAACCTGAACCCCGAAGATTACTACTGGTATGTAGACCTGAGAAAATACGGAAGCATTCCCCATAGTGGTTTTGGACTCGGTTTAGACAGGCTTGTGATGTGGATATGCGGGCTATCCAATATCAGAGAGACCATCCCCTATCCCAGGACTATAAGGCGTGTAAAGCCATGAATAATTTTATTTCCGCATTGAAAGGAGAACCACATGACCACATACCCGTATGGTTCATGCGCCAGGCAGGAAGGTACATGAGTGAATACCAGGAATTGAGGAAATTATATAATATACGGGAAATGTGCATGAATCCGGAAATCACAGAAAAGATAACATATGCACCTGTAAAGTTGCTTGGAGTTGATGCTGCAATCATATTTGCAGATATAATACTTCCACTGGAGGCAATGGGGTATAAAATAGATTTTAACAGTCTCGGTCCTAAAATAGAAAATGGTTACAGATATAACAGGAATATGAAGGGAATACATGAATTTGATCCAGCTGAGTTGAAATACAGGACATATGATTCAATACGCCTATTCAGGCAGAATCACCCTGGCACACCGATAATAGGATTTTCTGGAGGAATAATAACAGTTATGTCCTATGTAATTTCCGGGATGTCCGATAATAACCTTTTATACACAAAACAGGTAATGTTGAATGATAATTACTTTGCCACTATGAAAAAAATGATCAAGAATATGATAATAGATTATGTTAAAATTCAGATAAATGCAGGTGTGGATGCCATACAGATATTTGATTCTTGGCTCGGGGCATTATCCCCTTACACATTCGAAAAACATCTTAAAAATGATGTTATAGAACTGGTAGAGGACATAAAGAGCAGGGTACCACTCATATATTTCTCAACAGGTACTACCGGCATGCTAGACCAGTTTAATGATATTAAGCCAGATATTCTGAGCGTGGACTGGCGTACAAAATTGGGCGATGCCAGAAAAATATTAAATCAGGGCATAGGGCTTCAGGGTAACTTAGATCCTTATCTTGTCCAGTACAGCGGTGATTATGCCATGGAAGAGGCACACAGTATTCTTTCTGGTGCCAGAGGAATGGATAACTATATATTTAATCTGGGCCACGGCGTATTGCCAGATACAAATCCTGAAATATTGAAAAATATAACTGATTTAGTACATTCATTTATTTAATATTATAATCACACGTTGCATTGTATAACTATAGATAATATGTCAATAATTATTTCTATAAATCTTCATTAATTTCAATAATATTTATCCTATTTAAAAACGGGTTAATTATTCCAGTTTCGTATGTGTATCTAATTTCATTATTTATTTTCCTGTTGTATAATTCTTTAATTTAATCCAGTATCTCAATTTAAATATGAATATATAGGTCAATATACATGGTTCTATTAAGATTAATTATGGAAAATATTACAAATTAAGGAAAATAATAAATTTAGGTGAAAAATAAACCCAGCATGAAGAAGGTTATACTTTTAAGTTATGGCAGTCCTGAAAAAACTGAGGATGTCCCTGAATACCTGTCTGGCATTTTTGAGGGCAAGCCTGTGCCAGAGAAAATATTAAATGAAAATATAAAGAAATATAAGATGGTCAATGGTAAATCTCCCTCAAACCAGATAATCAAAAACCTTATGAACAAACTAAGTAAATTACTCGGTAAATATGGGGATTTTGAAATAATAGATGCATATAAGCACTGGCATCCAGGCATAGAAGAGGTAGTATCCTCACTTGACCCGGATTACGAGGAAATAATAGCATTGCCACTTTTTGCATTTAAATCGAACAATATTAAAAAATCATATGAAATCCCACTTGAAAAGGGATTAAAGGGAAAGAATATCAAACTTAAATTTATAAATGGGCTGGATTATAGCATCCTGGCATCCATGTGGGTTTATGAAATCAGTAAATACGTTTATGATTTTGACAATTTCCTGTTTACAGCCCACAGCCTTCCATTAATAGATGATGAAAACGAATACAAAATTTCCCTAAGGAGAAACAGCAAAAGGATTTCAGACATGCTTGGTATTCAAAAATATTACACTGCATTTTATAGCCAGGGTCCCTATGGGAAATGGACAGAACCCTCCATTTATTCGCTGGTAGACCAGTTCAGGAGAAATAAAGTCACAAATATACTGGTGTCGCCCATCGGATTTCTTTACGAGCATCTCGAGATACTTTATGATCTTGATGTGAAATATAAAGAGTTCCTGGAATCGCAGGGTATAAAATATGCACGTGCAAGAACACCTTCTGATTCCGATGGTATGGCCATACTTCTTAAAAATGCGATAATGGACAACCTTAGAGATAATAAAAAACTGTAATAGTATGTTTATAGCTATTCTTGACACCTTAAATCTTTTTAAGCTTTAAAGCATAACTGACTATGGAATCATACAGCATTTTTTGCTATAACGCTTCTGACTATGTAAAAGAAATTGCGAAGGTAGGTACAAATAGCGATATACTCCTTTATCATAGAAAAGACGAAGACATCATAATGACTTTTATTGAACCTGTAAAGTATCCCGAAAAGGTATCATCTCTTACCGATTCAATATACCCATCGGACATTGCAATAGTAAAGGTAAGCACAATAAATAAGGATCTCGGTGAAGTAATAGTAGCACTTGACCTTATGGGCAAGACGAGGGGCTTTATAATAACCGGTGACGAACAGAAACCTGTTATAAAAAAAATCATAGAAAACACATCATTGAAAGATTACAAGTTCTTTAACGGAAAACCCATGGAGCTTATAGACGAAATTAAAGCAATGAAGATAAAAAGGGATGAGAACAATAGCATGACAGTTATTGACCACTTCTTCAAGGTCAAGGGGGTAGGTACTGTTGCCCTTGGGTTCGTGCTTTCAGGCACTATTTCTAAGCACCAGAAATTAATACTTTCAGATCTGGACAGGGAAGTAGAGGTCAGATCAATACAGATGAATGATGAGGATGTAGATACGGCCGCCGCCGGATCAAGGGTTGGTCTTGCACTAAAGAATATAGAGCCCTCAGACATGGAAAGAGGAATGTTTCTGTCTGATAAACCCTTTGAATACGCAGAAACCATAAATGGGAAAGTAATACCACAAAAAAGCTTGAAACTGGATCTTGGTGACAATTTTGAGGTTTTTGTATCAGATATTATGAGATTCCAGAGGGGAAAATTTGAAAATGACCATATACTGCTTGACAGAAAAATTCCCATAATAAAGAAGACTGTAGTACTTGCAAATAATAATATTGTTCCAAGAGTTTTTGGAACGGTCAATCTTTAATTTTTCCCTTCATCATAGCCTCTGTGCCTATATCATGCCTTATGTAGTAATCTCCATTTATGTATTTTAGATTATCCTCAACTATGTCTGAAGCCTCATAAATGGTGTCGCCTATGCCTATAAGAGCCAGAGCTCTTGATTTTGTTGTGATAACTTTGTTCAATGTTCCAGATACAGAGGAATAATAAATTTTGAAATTGTCCGTTTCAATCCGATCCTTTATCAAAAGCTCTGTTTCCCTGGGTTTTATACCATAGCCGGGGGGTACAATATATTTAAGCACGGTAGCCTTATTCATGAATTTTATATTGTTTTTCAGTGTTCCACTATATATATCCAGGAAAATATCCACAATATTTGACTTTAACAATGTCAGGACATTAATTCCCTCAGGGTCGGCAAATCTGGCATTTATTTCAATTACCCTAACACCATGATCCGTGTTCATGAACTGACCGTAGATCACACCCCTGAAGGGATTGCCTTCCTCCCTCATTGATTTCACTATGTGTTTAAGTATTTCCCTCGCTTCATTCACAACATCTATAGACAGAAATGGCAATATGAAATTTTTGTCCGATATTGATCCCATACCCCCTGTGTTTGGGCCGAGATCATCTTCATATAACCTTTTGTAATCCTGCACAACAGGCATGAACACCACAGTTTTGCTGTCAGTAAACGCCTGAATTGAGAACTCTTCCCCTATTTCCCTCTTCTCCATGAGCACCTTTCCATCCCTGTCTATAATCTCTGAAGCATAATTAATGGCTTCAGCTACATTGCTTAACTGAAGGCCCATTACCCGGACACCTTTTCCCCCTGTTAGCCCTATTGGTTTTACAGCGTATTCAGAATCATTGTTGTCAAAAAATTTTTTTAGTGTTTCTTTGTCAGATAGTATTGTATTTTCAATATCTCCCTTGATCCTGTACTTTCTCATCAGATTACGCATATACTCCTTTGAAGTTTCAATCATGGCAGCCTTTTTTCCCGGAGAAGCAACTGGAATATGGTTTTCCGAAAGTTTGTCCACCAGATCTGTATTAAGTATATCATCAGGGCTTACAAAAGCTATGTCTATTTTATTCTTTTTGGCAAAATCTATAATTTCTTGAGAATTTTTTTTATATTTTATCACATCACGGGATAATCCTATTATAGAAGGATTTTCATTGGTTACAACTGAATAAAGGTTGTCAGTTTCCCTTACCTTTCTTGCAATTGCATCTTCTCTTCCACCGCTGCCTACTAGCAAGACGTTCATTGTTCCTCTGCACGTAATGTCCTTTTGTTGATATTAAATTTACGGTTGAATTCAATAGTGACCTTATATTTGTGAGTATTTCTGTATTTTCTTGCTGAAACCATGCCACTTTTTTTTAATTTGTCGAGATCTTCCTTATAATTGTATCCAAAATTATCTCGAAGATTTCCTGATATGGCTTCTCCTGACATCTTATAAATATAGGAAAGCATTGCAAGTTGTTTTTCGGTAAACTCCTTTTCTATAAATGGCTCAACAACAGGCACCAATTCTTCTCTGAGTTTAATCTTGTACTGGTTTCCAAACTGGCCTATCTTTAATGAACTATTGATATTTTCATAATTTCTGGATATTTCATTTACAGCTTTTATGACCTCTCCATTAGTTATATTCAGGTATTCTGCTATTTCTGATGCTTTTAATGGTTCTTTAGAGGAATACAGTATTGCTTCTATTTTTCTGGAAATATCATTCATTATAATGTTATATCAAAAGTGTAATTTAAATTTATTGTATGTTAAGGAATATGACAAGTACACACATTAGGTTTCAGAGGATTATGAATTGAGTATATTGCCGCAGTAGTTTGCCTATTTTAGGTATTGCAACAGTTTTTTTGTACATTCAATGTTTAACGTGATATCCTCTGTTGACTAAAAAAGTGAGTTTTCCATCTCAACGGTGGGAGTTGCCATCTATTGTAGAGTTCCAATATTCACAGGTTTACATTTGAGAGTTTCGCTCTCTAATTTTATCCATCCGGCATTCTGGATGTTTATTGACATATTGAGATCATGATAAGACACAAAACCTCCGGATATCCTGTGTGTAAAATCATTCATGTGTTCCTGGGAATTCCTGAGATTCTGCACTTTATCTTCCTAATGATGCTAAAAAATAAAAGAAATATTGTACTCTTATCAAATACTTAAGCATGAAGTTGCAGAATCCTATTATTGACTCCTGTAATCAACGTTTTTCTTTTTGCCACTAAAAATTATATCCATGACTACTGCAAAAATTATGTAAAGCCCCATTACTATAAGTGCGTAAGTAAATGGAAATGACAGTCCAGATATTGCATAGTAGATGGCTATAAGAATTATAACTGTAGAAATAGATGGAACCAATATGTCGAAGGTGAAATTTTTGTGAACTTTAGTAAGGCCAGAATTTATTATTATATGTATTATGAGAGTCGAAAGGGTGCTTATAGTTGCATAAAATATAAACTGGTACAGGAATCCCCCTACATTGAAGGAACCATAGAACATATATGTGGATATTATTCCAACAGATATGAAAATCCCGAGCAGGAGAAAAAGGGCATTTTGAGGAGCGCTGTGTTTATTCAATTTTGAAAATGTGGATGGCAAGTATCCGTCCCTTGCCATGGAATAGATATTCCTTGTTATAGCTGTGCCTATTGTATTGAACAATGTATATATAATAAAGAAATTAAATGCCAGAAAAAACATTGAGGCATAAAGGCCTATATGGGTTTTTATTACTATAAATGCAGGAATTACAGTGTCTGAAAAACTGCCCATATTACTGACACCGAATCCAATAACCAGTGCATATGAAATTAGAAGGTCGAGTACACCTATAATCAGGAGCATTGCTACAATTGAGAACCCTATGTTCCTTTTTGGTGCCTGTGCCTCCTCCCCAAGTGATACTATAGAACCATACCCGGTATATGCAAGGAAACTTCCTGTTATGAAACCCAGGAACAGGTTTTTGTATCCTGATATGGGTGTAAATACCGCAAGGGTATTGTCGCTTGAACTTGATATAATTATAACAGATATGGCCACAACAAATATGATTTCTATGATATTAATTGTTATCTGGGATTTGAACGATGGCACTATTCCTCTGTAGATTGCATAGAACGATGGTATGCTTATTGCCATAATCAGAATAATTCCATAATAGTAAGGTACGTTTATCCGTGTCAGATACAATATTGCAGGATTGAATATCATGATGAAGAAGGAAAGGATAAAAATAAGGTTAGCCATCTGGTATATAAGGTATAAATATCCGGTTATGAAACCAGCATGCTTTCCAAAGGCATATCCAGAATATCCATAATACCCCCTTGCACTTGCTGTCCTTTTTGAAAACTGATACAGTGTGTTCCCGGTCAAAAGTGATGCTATCAGTCCTACAAGAAAAGCCAGTGGACTTGCCCCCTGAGCAAAGGCCGCAACACTGATGATGCCATCAAAGGTAAATAAAGGTGATAATTGTCCCATCCCCTGGAATATTAATCCATGGAATGATATGGCATTTGATTTTAACTGGTTTTCCATACCACTTAATTGCTTTTTAATATATAACGGTAAGCGAAAGTATACATTATAGTATATTATATATGTTTAAATATAGGATATGGGTAAATTAACAAATAAAAGAAAGCATTTAATATTCAGATTTGTTTACATCATTAAATGGATATAAAAAAAATAGATATAAAAAAATTAAACAGGCTAAAGAACAGTATTGAAACAGTAATCGGTATAATTATTGGATTTCTATTTGGTGCCAGGTTCATAACATTTTTACTTCCATTTTTGGCCCATTATTCATCCTCCGGCATAGCCGCGTCGACAAGCGTTTATGCACCTTTAATAGCTATAGTTACCGGCGTACTGCTATTCTTTGGAATTAGGACGCTGGCATATCTTATTTCAGCCATGTTTCTGGGCGCAGGTATAGGCATAGCATTGTTTGAACTGACCGGTTTTGAGTTCTTCCCCAAGCTCATAGAAATATCTCATGCCATGATAATTTTATTAATATGATTTTTTCACTAACTAACTATAATTATTATCGACTCATTTATTGGTATAATATGAACATGTTCAGTAAATAGTAAGTGCGTAAATACTCCAGTAAGATAATAGCATGAGGATTTATATGGGATTTATTGATCCGTTGGCTGTAATGCTATTGAGCTTAGGAATAAGCTTGGCTTTGATTTCTGCTTTCTTTTATATGGCTGCAAATGGTAAAGACCTGAAAGAGTTGACAATACCTAGTTTTGCGTTTGGGTTTTTAGATTTCCTGTCAGGATTTTTGATGTCAAGATATTGGCCATTGCCTGGGGCATATAATATGCTGTTTGGAGACCCACTTCTAATACTTGGGTTGTTGTTAATGGCTGGTTCTATTATGATATACAAACAACAGAGCCTTAGAACGCTTTCAATTCCAGGACTTATGTTGGGCATCTATCTTTTCGTTGAAAGTGCTGCTATTGTGAATTTTAAACTTGAAGGAGGAAGTCACCTATTACCCGCCATGGCATTATATGTTATGAGTGGGATATCTGCAGTATATTCGACCGTTTTATTTATTAAACCGGAAGATAACAGAAAGTATCTTTATTATATTGCATTCATACTTCTGGCTATTACCGCATTTATAGCGCTATTTCTGGGTTATGGAGCAATATACGGCCATCTACAGGCACCGCCTTAATTACAGATGGATAAGCAAAAAATCCATCCTGTATCATTGTGTAAAGGATGTCTATAGACATTACAATTTATAATATTTTTATATTTTTATTTTTGTCAAGGTGCTAAAACATATATACGGATTTATGGTTAAGATGCTTAGTGGTTAAATGGAATATAATTTAATTGAGTTAATAGCATGTCCCATGTGCAAAAACACCTCTTTTTCTTTAACAACAATTTCACGAAGTGATATCTCCTCTTATGAAGTAAGGCCAGTCATGGAAAAATCAGGAAAAGAAACATATAATACAACGATAGAAGAAAATTATTACAAGGATATTATTGACGGTGTTTTGCTATGTGATTCCTGTGGCAGATGGTATCCCATAGTGAATAGTATCTATGTGTTGCTGCCTGACATTTTCAGGGATGAGAAAGTAAACATAGAATTCTTGACAAAATATAAAACTCAGTTGCCTGAGACTATAGTCAATAATGGAAAACCATTTAATCTTGGAACAATTTAAAACATTTCAAGCCTGTAAACACATTTCATTTAGTAGCATTCCCAAAACTAAAATATAGATTATGAGTATGCTAAGATATGGGGGAGGAAAGTCTAATTGACTAAAAACAGTTTTATTGCAGATGATGGAAATTTACGGGATATATATAATAAAATCCCAAAATCATATGACAGAGCCAATGCATTGATATCATTTTTTCAGGATATAAAATGGAGAACAAGGCTTATTAGCAATGTAATGGAAATTTCAGAGCCAGAAACAATTCTAGATGTTGCCTGTGGGAAAGGTGAGTTAACATATCTTATAAAGCATCTGAAGAAAACGTATGTGGTAATGACAGATTATTCGGAAAATATGCTCAACATGGCAATAGTGGATGGAATAAAGGTTCTAGCATCATTTAATAATTTGCCTTTCCGGGATAACAGTTTTGATTCTGTTATGTCCACATTTGCATTACACGCGGCAGATAATATAGAAGATGTGATTAAGGAAATGGTACGTGTTTCTAATGGCACAATAGGAGTTATTGCTATGGGAAAATCGGATAACCATTTTTACAGATTTATCTCTGGACTTTATTTAAAATATGTTCAGCCATATATTGCGATGCTTACAGGCGAGAAATCGAAAAATTACAGATTTATTTATTATATATACAAAAGGCTTCCGCTTAATTCAACAATTAGGGATATAGCAAACAAATACATGGATATCAGCTTATTCGAGGAGAAGGCTTTCGGGTCAGTCTATATGTTTGTGGGAACTAAAAAATTACAGTAGAATTTAATATTTATAACTAAATATATATTTATAAAATGGTTAAAATGCTTATTACATTATAATTGGAATATATTATTAGGAGCAACTATTTGATATGCATTAGCTTAAATATATCATTAGATTATTAATAACATGGATGCTGATATAGCACTTGTACACGCCCCGAGCATATACGATTTCAGAAAACGTGATATTAAGTTAGGCCCTATAAGTGACGTTATCCCTTCTACCCCCGTATTTGAAATGTATCCAATTGGATTTATTAGCATGCTTAATTCTCTCATAAATGCAGGTTACAATGCAAGAATATGTAATGTAGCAAGTATGATGGTTTCTTCAGAGTCATTTGACCCTGTAAACTATCTGAAAGAAGTCAAATCAGATATATATGGAATTGACCTCCACTGGCTACCTCATACAAATGGAGCCCTGAAAATTGCCAGGATAATAAAGGAACTACATCCAAGTTCAAAGGTATTGTTAGGTGGTTTCTCTGCAAGTTATTTTGCTGATGACATAATGGCTAATTATGGCTACATAGATTACATCTTGAAAGGCGACCTCCAGGAATCCAATGTTGTAAAACTTGCTGATGCAGGAGATAATTTTTCCAACCTTGAACATGTCCCTAACCTAATTTATAGAAAGGAAGGAAAAATAATTCATAATAATATTGAATATTCATCCATAGACAATGTATTTCTAAACTATGGCCTCCTCATGAAAAATGCAATAAAATATCATGACATCAAGGGGCACCTTCCATACGCCTCATGGCTTGATAACACAGAAGCTATGACGGTAATAGAACACGGTTGCAGTTTCAACTGCGCATTCTGTGGTGGCTCTAATTTTGCCTATAAGAATAACTATAACAATATTGCACCTGTATATAGAAAACCCTCAGTTATAGCAGAGGAAATATCCCTCGTGGATGAGATGCTAGGAGCCCCTGTATTCATTACAGGTGACATAAACCAGGCAGGGAAAAAATTTTATTCATCGCTTTTCAGGGAATTAAAAGAGAGAAAAGTTGACTTGCCACTATTGACAGAATATTTTATTCCACCAGGAAAAGAATATCTTAATAGCCTTAGCAAGCAATTCTCGGATTTCACGGTTGAAATATCTCCAGAATCGTCCAATGAAGAAATAAGGAACATAAATGGAAGATCATATACCAATAAAAGCCTTGAAGATTTTCTCCAAAATGCAATAGCCGCAGGGTCAAAAAAGGTGGACGTTTATTTCTCAATAGGATTGAGCGGGCAAACACTTGATGACGTCGACAGGGATATTGATTATAGTGAAAAATTGATGAAAAAGTTCACTACAGAAAAGGAAAAACTCTATACCTTCATATCGCCCATAACCCCATTTATTGACCCTGGTTCGCTCATATATGAACATCCAGAAGATTATGGATTCACAATTACTGCCAGAACCATAGGGGATTATTTTAACCTTCTGGAAAACGGAAAGGTCTGGACAGATTTCTTAAATTATTATACTAAATGGATGTCTGTTGACCAGATTGCTAGGGCAACTTATGAATCAGAAATACGTATGATAAAAATTCGCCAGTCCCTTGGATTGCTGAAAGACCAAAACGCTGAACATATAGTAAAAAATATAACAGCTTATATGCACGGAGATGCATACATATCCAATGAAAATAAAAGCAGTCACCTGTCCTACATAGAGAAAGATGTTGAATGGTCATACAGGCATAAACTTACAAGTGAATCGTTCCTGATATCCTTATATAAGGAATATAATGATTTAAAGAAGAGGATTTGATTTATTGATATGGGGCAATAAATATGTATCAGCAAGAGTCAATAGTTACTGTTTTTTCATATATTTAAATATATTTCGTCTCTAAAAATATGACAAATATAAATGTTAATATACTCTCTCGGACTAATATTATTATGAAATCAATATGCCCCTTTTGCGGTGTCGGATGCGGACTTGAGTTAATGACAGCAAATAATGTGGTGGTAAGTGTCAAACCTGATCCTGAACATGTGGTAAGCAGGGGGCATATATGTGGAAAGGGAAGTGTTGCACATGAGGCATTGACTGCCTGGGACCGCCTGTATTATCCATTAAAGAAAGTTAAGGGGCAACTGGAAAGAACTTCATGGGATGATTCTATAAAATATACGATAGAATCAATTAAAAACATACAGAAAAAATATGGAAACGATTCCGTGGCATTTTACGGGGGTTGTCAGAATTCCCTGGAGGAAGGCTATCTTTTCCAGAAACTGGCGAGGGCACTGGGAACAAATAATGTTGATTCATGTGCAAGGGTTTGCCATGACCCATCTGCAAAGGCACTTAAGGAAATTGTTGGAATTGGAGCCGGCTCCAACTCTGCAACAGAAATACCGAAGGCAAAAGTTGTTGTGGTAGCTGGAGAATCTATAACCGATAGCCATCCTGTGCTGATACAGTATTTCCTTGAAGCAAAGAAAAATGGGGCAAAAATAATTTTAATAGATCCCAGAACCACAAGGCTGGCTGGCTTTGCTGACCTTCATTTAAAGGTAAAGCCCATGAGCGACATATTCCTGTTCAACGCGGTTGGCAATTATCTTATACAGCACAGTATGATTAAACAGGATTTCATTGACTCAAGGACAGAGGGGTATGAAGAATATAAAGAAAATGTTTCAAAATATACCATTGAACTTGCGGCGGAACAAACTGGACTTGCTGAAAAAGATATCATAGCCTTTGCAAAATACGTATCTGAGGATCGGGTTATATTTTCATGGGGACTCGGGTTGACACAATCTACCGGCACCAAGGGCATTAAATCTTATCTCTCGCTTCCACTTCTGACAGGAAACTTTGGGAAAGAGGGGGCAGGTGCTATTGTTTATAGAGGGCAAACCAATGTGCAGGGTTCTGGTGACCTTATAAAGCCAGATGTGTTTCCCAATGGAGAAATGAACGATGCAAACAGTGAGGCTTTGTCTCGTATATGGGGATTTAAGCCCCCTATTTGCAAGGGATCCTCCATACCGGAAACCTTTTATGGATCTAAAAAAATAAAAGCGCTTTTTATTATGGGATACAATCCTGTGAGAACACTTCCAGACAGGGATAAAGTTAAGGAATTTTTAGGTTCTCTAGAATTCCTGGTTGTTCAGGATATATTTATGACAGATACTGCAGGCTACGCTGATGTTGTTCTGCCAGCTGCAGCATGGGCTGAAAAAGAGGGCTCTGTATCAAGCCTTGACAGGCTTGTAAAATGGAGATTTAAAGCAGTGGATCCACCGGGAATAGCCAGGCCGGATTATGAGATACTTTCTGATCTGGCAAAGGCTGCAGGATATAACTTCAGCGCTAATCCAAAGGAACTGTTCGAAGAAATGAAAAAGGTTGCCACAGTGTATTCTCACCTTAACATTGAAGATGTAATGGATTATACAAAGGATTCTAGATATCCAAATGGGGAACTTCACCTCTATGAAGAGAAATTTGCCACAAAGTCAGGGAAAGCTAAGTTTGTTCCTGTTGATGCCGAGAAGCACAATGATGGATTAATACTGGTTACGGGTAGAACAGTAACAAGATACAACAGTGATGAAGTTGTAAATAGAATACCTGGAATGCAGGGATATAACCTAAAATTATGGATAAATCCTGCTGATGCAAAAAATATTGGAATAGAAGATGGAACAATGGTAAAACTCAAGTCGAAGAGTGGGGAAATGGACATTACGGCAAAAATTACAGATGATGTTATTCCTGGAGTGGTATTTACCTACATGCACAACCCCAGAATAAATGATATTGTATCACCTGAATTTGATGATGAGACTCATACACCGAAATATAAATACACACCGGTAACAGTAACAAAATAAAATCAGAACTCTCATTAACTATTCTTACAATATTTTCTGAATAATCATTTTTTATTCTAAAAATATTTTATTTTTCAGCAAATGGCGTATTTGTTATCTTTTTGCGATTATCCAGGCAGGAAAACTTTGTTTAGGGAGGAGATAAATTAGTGGAGTATATATAACATCAGCAGGATGTTTGGAATACATATGTATTCTGGATGACATAATGCAGATAAAGAGATAAAGCTGTAACCGGCAGTGCACTTAATACCCAGCAATTGGTTCCTGTAAAACTATGAGAACAGTGAGGAATGGGAGTGAAAGTGGTTAGATAGCATACTGCTTTATTGGTGCCGTATTCGTAAAGTCAGATGGCTTAGCATGAAGGATAGATCACTTCTGGCCGATGGGAATTCAACCCACGATGATTCCACTGGAAACCCTTGAGGTGGGGAGCTCCCTGTGAAAGTTGGGAGAGAAGGTAACGGACAACCATAAACTAATATACCATAGTGAAACTACACTATTGATGATCGCCGTAGAGCATCTAATGGTAAGGAAGAAAATGAAAGCCTTGCTTAAGAAGGCTACTGAGAAAAATGATATGAGCATTTTCACTGATTATATTATTAAAGAAAAAGATGCCATTAAAGAAATTTATGATCCACAAATTTCAGAAATGCTATACAGTGCATTAAAGTTTAAGGAAATATCGGATGAACTGTATGAGGCTCTTGCCTATATAGATGCAAGAAGCCTGCTTGTAATGAAATATCAGGCTTTGAGGTTTTATGCTGAAGGAAAAATAGATAATTTCACCCAGTTAATCGCAACAAATAAGAATTTGATGATTTTTGATGATGTGAAAGAATCCTTTGAAAATTTGATAAGCCACTCTGAACAAACTCAATCGGTGGAATATCTTGCAAACACCGGGTTATACATGGAGGACGCATTCAGAAATTATTTCAGGATTGGCCACAGTGATGATGAAATCCGGAGACTGTTCACCATTTTTAAGGAAAATGGTAGCATTTCAGATCTTGAAAAGATACTTTCTACCTGTATTTCTGAAACGTCCAGCACTGCATGTTATACCTGCCTTGCAGATCTTTATATGGAAATTAACCAGAAGGACAAACTTAGAGAATTGCTTAATAATATAGTAGAGAATAAAATAAAATACAACTATGTAGATATGGAGAGATACTATTCGTACCTCGAGGATTATAAAATGGTAGTAGAATTTTCTGACCAGAATGTACCTGACGATATTCTGTTGGCGGATGCCTATTATCATCTGGGATATTATGAAAAATCATTGAAAATTTATAAGTATATTTATTATAACAGAAATAAAAACGTTCTTGGCAGGATAGTGGAAATCAACTACGCAATAACAGATTATTACTCACTTATTAATTACATCGGTTCTATAGAAAAAACTGAAAAGGCAAATAGAAAATTCTTGCTTTATAAAATTGAGGCTGAGATAGCATTGGACCTCTATAATGAAGCCGAATCGGATATAGTAAATTACCGATTAATTTATGGAGAGGATGTCGATGTATTGGAACTTCTAATAAAATATTACAGGGCAACAGACAATCATGAAATGTCCTATAAAACGGCACTGAATTTGATAGAGAAAGGATCTAAGGGAATAGCCAATTACAAAATTGTAGTTGATTATCTCTATGGAAACGGGGAATATGGGGAAGTATTATCATATATAGAAAAAAAGGACCTAATCAATGAATTCAAGCCTCAGTATTGCAGTTCACTTGTATATTATGGTAAGATGGCGGAGGCCGTTGAATATATTTCAAAAGATAAATCGCTCATGAATTCAGGAATGGTAGTGGATAGCATTTTTGCCATAGCCAAGAATAACGAAAATCTAGAAAAATTAAACGCCATCAGCGAACCGGGGACCCTTCTGGATATGGTAATTTTATATATACATGGAAGAAAACATATAGATTATATGAAATTTATTGAAAATGTAATGAATGGGAAATCACTGGCTGGCATATATATAATTGCAACTTCAGCAGACAGTAATATATCATTCAACCGAAGCTATGTAAGGAATCTCCTTGGAATTGACAGGTATCAGATAATAGCATCTGTGCTGTCAACCATATCTTCAATCAATAACGGGGAAACTGTAGAGGGTCTTAATGATTCAAGATACTTCATGTACCCTATTACCAGAACACTAATAGGAAAAAAAAGGGACAGAGAAGCATCTGCAATTCTTGATTCCCTTTATGGCAAGGCTCCTGATGCATTTTATTACTATTTTAGGTCATGTATAGAGTTCCACAACTCAAATTTTGCGGATGCGGTAAAACATATTGATGAGGCTATGTCTATTTTGGATAACGTAGATTTTATTGCACTGAGGATTAATATTGGATTGTCAAAAAATGAGAATCCTGACACTTATATTAAGGCTGCAGTAGATTTAGGGTTTACTGATATTTTTGGAATAGTTGACAGTTTCGTGGAAAACCACAAAATAGAGGTAAATACAGAGTTCTGTGAATTTTTACAAAACCTTGACATCAATGACCTGGATTTATACAGATTGAAGAGTTATTGCCTTGAAAATTATTTGTACAAATTAAAATTTTCTGCGCTTTCCCTGTTATACGGCGGAAATTCAGAGGATATAATAAAACATCATTCCATATTAAAAATGAGAAGTGAACAGATATCCATAAACTTTCTGGAATCTTACAAAAATAAATACTACACCAGTTATATAATCCTGTCCAGCTACTATTACAGCAAAAGAATAATGAAAAAGGCTCTAGAATATTTTAATCTGGCATATATAAGAAATAATATGGCTGTCAAAAACCCTCTTTTCAAGAATCTTTTCATGGGTAATATCATATCAGATGCTGTTATCAGGGCTATGGAAACCCAGAAGGAATGGTTCCATCTGATCCTTTATTACTATCACAGAAGGGAATATGAGAAGGTCAGGGAGATAGCTGGATCTCACTATGACAACAGGAAAATCGTGGAATTCCTTATAACCCATGCATGGGAAAATATGTCCTTAAAGGCCTTTATGGTTGATGTTTTCGAAAAAAGCCAGGACAAAATACTTGGGGAATTGCTTGCAGCTAAATTTGACGAATTGGAACTCTATGAAAATGAAATACGCATATTGAAAACCCTTGTTAGATATTATCCCGATGAAAGCATAATTTTTGACAGGCTTGTGAATGCACTGATTCAAAACGGGGAACCAGACAGGGCTCTCGAGGCCACATATAAACGCTTTTTCGATAAAAAAGACTTGTCGTCATTCAACCGGATAGTTCAGGTTTCCTATAATATGAAAGATTACGGATCTCTTGTTAATATATTCAACAATAACAGTGAATTCTTAAATGGCCAAAATATCAAATATCTGATATATTCCCAGATTAAATTATTCAATTATACAGGAGCCCGTGCCATAATGCATGATTATGGTTCAGTAATCACGGATGATGTTCGGGCCAGTGTCAATTCAAAGCTGAAATCGTCATATAGAATTAGGATAGTTATAGATTTTGCCAGAAAAATATTTGAAAATGAATATAAGGAAAACAGAACTTCAAACTTTGATGAAATTTATGCCCAGGTACCGGACTATCTTGCAAATGATGTCTATGAATTCATTACAAACAATGAGGCGTACTCACACATAGATGCCGTAGAATACAATAAACAATCCATAAATATTATTGGGTGGCTTGCTAAAATTGGAATCACGGATATCAGAAATATAAAAATATACCATATTTACAGGGTAACTGGAGATGCAGTGAAATCTAAAAACTTCTATGTTTTTATAAGACGCTGCATGGATGGATATTACAGAATGGAAGAATTTTCGGGAGGCTGGCATTTAATTTCCGGTGAAAATTTCCACGAATTGCCAGGAATCATAGAAATAATAATAAAATACAACTTAGGGCTTATGGATGCAATATACATTGCGGGAAAAATAAAAAAAGGGATGTTAAATCAATGATGTACAGTAGAAATAACGAATCAAATGATATTATTATAGCCGTAATAGTTTTAACTATAGCATTTACCCTGATGATAAATCACGGTCTCAGGGCAGTAAGCCCAAAAACTTTTGAACTGAATGTGCTTATAGGATTTTCAGTAACAGTAACCGCTTTCCTTATGCATGAGATGGCACACAGGACGGTAGCAAGACGGCTTGGAGCTGTAGCATTTTTTAAATTATGGCCAGCCGGCATCCTACTTGCACTCATTACTTCAATGTTTGGTTTCATTTTTGCTGCTCCTGGAGCAGTTCAGTTTGCAGGGTTATACGACAGAGAAAGTGAGGGAAAAATAGCAGTTGCAGGTCCAGGGACAAATGTACTGATAGGAGTTATTGCTTTTCTGGCATATACACTGGTACATGTGGGAATTGTTGTATCTACAATATTGCTCTGGGTAGCATGGCTAAACCTCTGGTTTGCCCTCTTTAACTTAATACCATTCCCACCACTTGACGGCAGTAAGGTATTTTACTGGAACAGCAAATTATTCGCTGCGATATTTATACTGGTAATAGTGCTGAATATTCTGGATGGATTCATTCCTCTAATATTCGGGTTTTAATCTTTAGATTCCGGTGTAACAAAAAATATGCTGTTTTCTCCAACATCAATCCTGTATGGTATTGAATATTTTTCGGTACTATTGTTAAAAATACATAATATACTATTTGCCTTAACCATATAACTCCACAGGTCAGAGGATGGGTTTATTATCAGGCCATAGTAAAGTGGTTCTGAAGAGGCCACAAAATACTCCTTTTCCACAAGATTGATCTTCTTATTCCCATATAATACTTCCATGGAGGATAATAAATTACTATTAGATTAGCTTATGCCCACTATTACACATCAATGTAAAAGAAAGCCACTGACTTTCTGATGTGGATGAATTTCTGGAAAGAATATGCAGGTACCATTATTATATAATTATGCTAATAAAAATAATAACAGAAGTACTTGAATATGTTTTCAACTCTTATGGAAAAGTACCTGTGGAAGGCAAGGAATCAGGCTCGATAGGGATGAAACCTCTACACTCAAAGGATTAAATATAAGTCCATATGTAACCAGGTTCTGTCAGTGAAACAGGAAATCTCTATGCTTTAGCATGAAGTAGCTCACTTATCTGTATCAGAGCAATAGATATATAAAAGTTAAATAGGTTTATTTAATAAAGATTCAGAGAGTGGTCAAAATTAACACAAAGGAAACATGTACTTCATGCGGCATTGGCCTCGTAGAAGTAGGATATTCAATATTTGAGTGCCCCAATTGTGGGGAAGAAATGATTGGAAGATGTAAGCAGTGCAGAGAGCATTCAACACAATATGAGTGCCAGAAATGTGGTTTTAAGGGGCCGTGATAATATGGGAGACGTAATGGTTCAGTTAAGGGTGCTTCCCGAATCTATTGATGTGGATTTGAAGAAATTGAAGCAAGCTATTTCAGAGAAAATTGAAAAGCTATGCAAGATTAATGAAGTCAAGGAAGAGGAAATAGGATTTGGCCTCAGTGCACTTTTATTCACTGTTATAATACCTGATGAAGAGGGAAAAATAGACTCGGTTGAAACTGCCATATCCTCTGTGAAGGATGTAAGCCAGGTTGACACAAGGGATGTTACATTAATATAAAATGGTAATTTTTCTCATTTTACTGGTTTTTTATACCCTATTGCTTTTCCTTATAATGGCTGGGTTTATTTATATTGAACTTCATAAGTATAGTAGTGAACATATAGTCAATAATTATCGGCCAAAAACACTTGTTATAATGCCTGTAAAAGGCGTTGATTATTCTATTGAAAAAAAT
Source organism: Ferroplasma sp. Type II (assembly GCF_000496155.1). Lineage (NCBI taxonomy): Archaea > Methanobacteriati > Thermoplasmatota > Thermoplasmata > Thermoplasmatales > Ferroplasmaceae > Ferroplasma > Ferroplasma sp. Type II. Next base: position 5,205 of record NZ_KI542717.1, on the reverse strand, counting down.
TTAATGTCCGTTAAAAATCAGAAATACCAGAATTTCAAATTTTTGTGTGTTGTAGATTCTGAGGAAGAAGAAGCACTGTCAGTAATTAAAAAACTCGGGATAGATTACATAACAAGTTCATACAGATGCAAGAAATGCAGTGGGAAGGTAAGGGCTATAAGCACTGCAATTGACCAGTTCATGGATTATGAAGTTTATTTGCTTGCCGATTCCGATATTGAGGTTGATGAAAATTGGCTTTTGAATATGGTAATGCCTCTTGCAAACAATGATGCTGGCCTTTCCACAACCTTCCCATATTTTTACCCCATGGGGGGATTTTGGTCGCAGGTTAAGGAAATATGGGGATTTGTTGGCATGGGGCTCATGGAATCAAAGCTTACCCGGTTCGGTTGGGGAGGGTCACTTGCATTTAAACGTGGTCTCATAGATGATTCTCTCGTATTTTTCAGTGAGCATATATCTGACGATACCGCATTGACGAAGATGTGCAAGCAGAAAGGAAAGAAAATTTATTATGTGGATTCCGCAAAGCCGAACATTAATTCACCCGATAATTTTCATGTGTTCTTTGAGTGGGCCAACAGGCAAACTGCCCTCTCAATATCTGCTTCCCCAAATGTATATTATTACGGAATGTTATTTTACGGATCCTATCTATTTTTATTTTTTTCGGCAATTTTTATGGGGATATTTTATAATCCATTCTATTTCCTTTTTCTAATTCCAGCTGCTATGTACATATATAACATGATTAAACGCCTAAGGCATATTAAACCAGTAAATATAATAGGGGCCATAATACTCCCATTTATTTATATGGCAAATCTGGCAATCGCAAAAAGAATGAAAAATATATCATGGCGTGGAAACACATATGATATACAGGATAAAAACTTATTATAATAAAATGTTATTATAACCAATGAAACAGCCACAGTTATTTGGCACAAATGGCATCAGGGGAATTCCCAACGAGGATTTGACAACTGATCTGGCCATGGGGATCGGAAAGGCAATTGGGACTTTTTTTGATGCTAAAAAAATTGCCATAGCCAAGGACACAAGAATAAGCGGAGACATGTTCATGCTTTCCGTGGCATCTGCTGCCATGTCAACGGGTGCTAATATTGTATATGTAGGTGAATTGCCCACTCCGGGCCTGCAGTACTACTGCAAGGTGAATGGCATTCCCGGAATCATGATTACAGCCTCGCATAACCCACCTCAGTATAATGGCATAAAGGCCATAGATAGTGATGGAACTGAAATTGATGAGGAAACGGAAATAAAAATAGAGGAAATATACGAAAAAAAGCTGTATAAAAAGGCTCCATGGGATAAAATTGGAATTTATAGCTATGACAGTACTGCAATAAAAATTTATATGGAAAGCATTATAGAATCGGTTAATAGTGAAGCCATCAGAGAAAGGCATTTGAATGTGGCAATTGATACAGGAAATGGTGCATCATATTACACAAGCCCGGCAATATTGTCAGAGTTGAATTGCCATGTTGTTTCATTGAATGCAAATCCGGATGGTAAATTTTCGTCTAGAAATTCTGAACCAAAACCTGAAAATCTCAGTGACCTGATTTCAGTAATGAAAACCGGGAAGTTCAATATAGGTATAGCTCATGATGGGGACGCGGATAGATGTGTATTCATAGATGAGAAGGGAAATTACATAGATGGGGACAGAAGCCTGGCATTAATAGTGAAACATACAATAAGGAAGGGAGATATAGTTGTAACTCCTGTAAGCAGTTCCGATGCACTTGGCGCTATTTGCAGTGAAAAGGGTGCAAAACTTATATCAACAAGAGTGGGAGCACCTATTGTTGCACGTGCCATGATAGACAACAGGGCAGTCATAGGGGGAGAGGAAAATGGTGGCATTATCTACGGAAAACATCAGTTCTGCAGGGATGGTGCAATGACAATGGCACTGATGCTGAATCTACTTACACAGGAAAATAAGCCTGTATCGGAGCTTCTCCATGATATACCTGACTATTCAATGGTTAAATCATCGGTTGTCAGGAAAATGAACTGGGACGATATCAGAAAATTAATAACTGAAAAATACTCGGGCAAAAAAATGGATTTCACTGACGGTGTAAAAATTTTTGATGATGATGGATGGACATTGATCCGGCCATCTGGAACTGAGAGAATTATAAGAGTATTTTCTGAATCCATTCATAAAAACCTTGCCGAAGAGTATAACAGGGAATATACCAATTTCCTGAATAATTTATAAATTTTTATACATATCAATAAATCTTGTAATTGCATTTATATTTCCTGCTAATCCGAACCATATTAACAGCAGGCCTGTGGCATAGATATCCACGGTATAGACCTTAAAATGGGACGTAATGAAAAACTGCACCAGAGAAAATATTATGATCAGAACGAGTCTGTCAGCCCTTCCGGCAATTCCCGAATAATTTCTTTTTAATCCAAGTGCCTGTGACTGTGTGCCCATATAACTTGTAAGTAGGATTCCGATAATGGCAAATAATCCAAGGTATACATTACCATAAATTGAAAATGCCATCCCAAGTACGATAAAGATATCCGAGTACCGGTCAAATACATGGTCCAGCATATCACCCTTTTTGGAAGAAATATTCTTTAACCTGGCAATTTTCCCGTCAAGTGCATCGAACAGGGCAGATAAAATAATAAACACAAAGGCGAGCAGGAGAAAAGAATGGCTGAGATAGTAGAATATACCACCCAGAGCGGCAAAGGCTAGTGATAGTACAGAAACAGTGTTGGGGTTTATTCCAGAGAATTTTTCTGTAATGGGATTTAAGAATTTGTCTGCATTTTTCCTGTATGAGTCCAGTACCATGGTTGTATATAAAAAAGTAATTATTAAAGTGTTGTCTTGCCCGTTTTCTTTACCTTATGCCATACACGCTTTGCACCTGTAACTTCCAGAAACAGCGTGTATATTGAAATCAGTGAATTCAATGTTAAATATATGTATATCAATGGTAAGTAAATCAGATTTTGCCGTTTCTTTATCAGAACCAGTATAAGGGCGACAGCATAAATTATCAGTGATATCAGGATTAAGGAAATGAAATAGGTTCTCATTGAGTGAACAAAAGGATTATAAAAATTTAGGAGTGATATATAGAGCCATCCGAAGAAAAGTATACCTGAAAACGTAGGCGCAAGAACGATCATAAGTGCATCAAAATCAGTAAGTTTGCTAAATTTTTTCTTTGAATGGAGAAATACCTGGTGATACCCACGCAGCCATCTAGTTCTCTGCCTAAAATATTCTGTATAAGATGCAGGAGTTTCCTGCAATACCTTTGCACTGCTGAGGTATGCAGATTTATACCTGGCATTTGAAATTCTCAGTGAGATTTCTAAGTCCTCGGTAAGGAATTGTTCGTCCCATCCGCCTATATTCTCTATTACCTTTCTTTTGAAATACTGGTTTGAGCCTGCTACTGGCACAAATAAATTGAAATGTGTCCTTCCTATAAGTGTAGCCTTTACCAATATTTCATCTATAACGGCAAGCCTTGTAAATATATTTTCTTCTCTGTTAATGTATGAATTATAGCCCTGCAAAACATCCACATTGAAATAGTTCATTCCATATACTGCGTTTTCAAGCGTGTTAGGCAAAAGCATTGTATCTGCATCATATGTGGCTATTATGTCCCCCTTTGTTTTTTTAAAGCAGAAATTCAGAGCCGATGCCTTGCTTTTACCATCGGGCCTGTTGAATACTTTAATCCTTTTATCCTTAATTTCATATTCTCTTGCAATTTTATATGTATTATCAGTGGAATTGTCCACAACAATGAATAGTTCAAAATTCTGGTATGTTTGATTCAGGATTGATTCTATTGTCCTTGCTATTACAGTTTCCTCGTCCTTAGCAGGAACTATAATGCTGACCATTGGCTTATACATTTTTAAGCCTGCAAACTGTTTTTCATCTAGTTTGGAAAAATCTATATCATATTTTGTGAAATCCTTGTACCCGTACAACAATATTGGGAACTGGTAAATCACGTAAACTAACCCTATGGCTATTAAAGCCAGGCCAATTGCCTGTAAAATATCCATCTCCCTATAGTATCGATACGATATATTTAAATTCTTTTTATTATTAAACACGGAACACTGTTATGAAATCTGCCCATATTGAACAGGTTTTGCCACAGGCCGGTGCAGAACATGGTTTCATCTATTCCCTCATCCCTTCTTAGGATGTTCCGGCCATATTTTTTGCCGGGGATGCTGTTAATCTCTACCAGCCTATACTGAATACCATTAATGGTAATCTTCCCCATAGTATATATAAAACGTGTATACATTCCCTATGTTGCACAAAAAGTTAGTATTGATCAGGAGAATATTTTATTCATAGTAACCTAAAACTATCTGAAAATATAAAAACATTGATACAACCATGCCTAATGCAAGTACAAACCATGAGAAGCCAAATGGACGAAATATAATAAATGGTTCAATTATGCTGGCAGTTGATATAGCGATAACAACCCCCGTATATGATATTAATCTTCTGTTTTTCTCTGTTAAACTCTTCCTATGTGTGTAAACATAGCGTACCAGGCTATACAGAACTAAAAACATTATTACTGAATAAGCAACAAGTAATGGAATTTCCATATAACCACTGAGCATGGCTGGATCTGCCACCTGCATAATAAGCAAGAGTAAACCAATAAAACGTTCAGTGCCATTAAGGTTTGTAATGATAAAAAAAATCATTTCCGTTACCATTGGGATTAAAAATAGAATATACGTAATCGAAGCACCAAAATATGAAAAATAATTTATTATTAAATTATGATTAAATATCCCATTCAATGCAAGTGATTTTAGAAATAAGGCCATCGAAATTTCAGACCATGTAATTAGGGCAGTGGTATTAATAATTGTTTTCGATGAAAATTTTACGGATTTTGATTTTGCTATTTTTATAAAGGCGTAGAACAAAACTAAAGTTGTTGGATCCATGACTATATTTAATGCTATAATTGCACTAAAAAATGATTTGTTACTAATATAATAAAAAAGTAAGGCATCTAGCATGCTGCCCATCATTACAAGGAAAATCAATGAAATTATATATGAGGTAATTGTGAAATGTTTTTCTCTTTTTTTAATGTAATCCACTATCCAGATGATCAGAGGGGT